>JBMNSG010000011.1:0-36834 GCA_050945075.1 Eubacteriaceae bacterium
GGCTGCTTCGATACTCGCTTATCCCGAGACTGCGGGCAACAGTACCTGCAGCTGCCGGGTTGTCTCCGGTGAGAAGGACCGGTGTGAGCTGCTCTGCTTTGAGTTGTTCAACAGTTTCCCTGCTGCAGCTTCGCACGGTATCTGCCAGGGCTACCATGCCTGCCGCTTTTCCATCTACAGAAATGAAAATAACAGTGGCACCGTGGTCATAACAGCTTTGCACCAGAGCAGCGTGAGACTCGTCTGTCGGAAAGAGCGGGATTACAGATTTGTTATCAGAGACAGTCGCGGAAGCAGAATCTCCGATCAGGTTATCCGAATCAGAAAGTCCTGGTTTTCCGACAATCACCGTATGTCCATTGATTTGCGCGCGTACTCCCCGGCCGGCAAGAATTTTAATATCAGTCGCTTTTTCAGGAAGCCCGCCCTGTTCAGTGAAGCGTGAAACAATGGCTTTACCCAGCGGATGTTCACTGCATTGTTCACAGGAAGCAGCCAGCTTCAGAATATCAGCGGGTGAAAAAGAATCGTCAAATGTTTCAACACTGGTGACAACGGGTTTACCGCAGGTGAGTGTCCCGGTTTTATCCAGCGCTACTGTGTCTACAGCAGCCAGTCGTTCCAGGCCGTCTCCGGTGCGGATCAGAATGCCGTATCGGGTGAGATTGCCGATTGCTGCAGCTACTGCTGTCGGTGTAGCCAGAATAAAGGCACAGGGGCAGAAAACCACCAGGACTGTAACGGCTCTGAGAAACTGACCGGTCAGAAGCCATGTCAGCGCTGTACAGCCCAGGGCCGCAAAAACCATCCAGCCGGCCCATTTGTCGGCCAGACTGACTATTGGCGCTTTGCCGGCATCGGCTGCTTCTGCCAGTGCAATCATCCGCTGGAGGGAGCTGTCTGAGCAGACTTTTGAAGCCTTCATTTCAAAGGTTCCATATTGATTGACGGTACCGGAAAGAACTGAGTCTCCGGCTTTTTTATCAACAGGTATTGATTCTCCTGTCATGGCTGACTGGTCAATTGAAGATTCGCCATGAGTCAGAACACCGTCTGTCGGGATTGTTTCTCCGGCAAGAACAGTAATGATATCGCCGACTTTAAGTTCTTCGACGGGCACAATAACACTGGTTCCGTTCCGGTGCAGCCGCGCTGTTTTCGGAGTCATCCGGATCAGGCCTTCGATTCCTCTGCGGGCACGGTTTGCAGTAAAGTCTTCGAGCAGCGATCCGATCTGCATGATCAGGGCGACTTCACCTGCTGCGAAATACTCCCGTGTAAATACGGAAGCAATCAGAGCGATCGAAACCAGCATATCGGCTTTGACATCGTGCTCCCGGATCAGGGCATTTGCCGCACCGGTTACGATGGGAATGCCGCACAGGAAAATAGCGATCCAGGCCGGATCAAACGGCAGAGCGGTATTGAGCCACCGGCCCAGTGAAAAAATCAGAGCTGCAGCGGAAACAACAGTACAGAAAATCGTGGGTTTTGGTTCGTTGGAGAGCCAGTTTTTAAGAAACATGATTGCTCCTTTCATATCCTTGTCAATCAGGAAAATACAGTTTGTTAATGAACATTATTCCTTTTACTGAACACATTGTATGGTAATTGAACGTATGCATGAAGAACCAAAACAGGGGAATCGTCTGTTACTGAATAAATCAGACAAAATGTCCGGTAACTTACATTAAGATGAAATGAAGTCGGATTCTATACAGAACGCAGGGAAAGCAGAGGAGTCAGGCATAAATAAAAGATTTAAGCCAGTCTTTTTATCGGGAAAAATATAGTCGAAAATTGGTAAATAATTCTGTCACTCTGTACATTTACCAGATAACGGGTAAAATAAAAATACCGTTTAATACAGTCAAATAAAACATTAATCTATGAGGGGAAAGAGGTGAAAAGCCTCTGCTGTAATCGCAGCTGTAAGGCGACAAGCCGTTTCAAAGCCACTGTTCTGATTAAGGATGGGAAGGGAAGCGGATGAGATCGCCGAGCCAGAAGACCTGAATACAATGCTTCTTACCGGTTTAGTTTAGAAGTGTTTTTTCTGGTGTCTCTCTCTCATGGAGAGACTTTTTTTATACTGTAAATCCGGTATTGTACTTATTTTGTATCCCTTACGGGAAAACTTTTGTCACTGATACGAGGAGGTATTAAATGACTAAAAAGGAAGGCCGTCTGGTCGCTTTTTCGGTATTCGTCGCCGTGTTCTTCGGCTTCGGATCCAATGCCTTTGCCATGCATATCATGGAAGGTTATCTGCCGGTTGGTTATTGCATTTTCTGGGATGCCCTGTGTATTCCGTTCCTGGTCTGGGGCTTTATCAAGATTAAGAAGATTGTCGCTGAAAACCGCAGAGCCATTACGCTGCTGGCAATGGCAGGTGCATTTATTTTCGTGATTTCTTCCTTGAAAATTCCGTCGGTAACCGGCAGCTGTTCACATATGACAGGCACCGGACTTGGCGCGATTCTGTTCGGGGCAGCTCCGGTCAGTATCCTGGGCATTATTGTCCTGCTGTTCCAGGCTATTCTGCTGGCACATGGCGGTCTGACGACACTTGGGGCCAACACGTTTTCCATGGCTATTGCCGGTCCTTTTGTTTCCTATGGCCTCTATATTCTCGGAAAAAAACTGAACTGGAATCAGAAGGTCAATGTATTTGTTGCCTGTGCAGTCGGTGATCTGTTCACTTATTGTGTGACTGCTTTTGAACTGGCACTCGCTTATCCGTCTGCAACGGGCGGCGTCATGGCTTCCGTTGTTAAATTCCTGGGCGTTTTTGCGCCGACTCAGGTTCCGCTTGCTATAATCGAAGGACTGCTTTCAGTCGTTATTGTAATCGCTCTTGAATCCTACGCATCTCCGGAACTCAAGTCAATCGGTTTTCTGAAAGGAGAAGGCAATGACTAAAAAGAATAAAAGAATCGTCTGGATCTGTATTGTCGCAGCTATACTGCTGGCGCTGATCCCGATCTTTGCCCTGCAGGGCGCAGAATTCGGCGGATCGGATGATGCCGGATCGGAAATGATTTCTGAAATTGATTCTGATTATACTCCCTGGTTCACACCTGTTCTTGAAACACTGATTGGCGGAGAACTTCCGGGAGAACTGGAATCACTGCTGTTCTGTGTCCAGACTGGCATCGGCGTGGGAATTATCGCATTTTTCCTTGGCCGTTTTGTGGAACGGAAAAAACTGCACGAAGAGAATCAGGAAATACTGTAATGCATTCTATGCTGCAGCAAAACTGATGGAGCAGACATGGATATTAAGCAACTGGTCTTTGTGATACCTGCTGTGATCCTGCTTGCTATGATTATTGCCGGGGTAGCCCGTCAGGATCATCATCATCACGGCGGATTTGGCCATAAACATGGCGAGGCTACAGTTTCTATTGATCAATATGCGTTTCAGTCGAGGTTGTATGCACTTAATCCGATTTTTAAAGTGAGTATTTCACTCACACTGCTGCTCATGTGTGTCTGTATGAATAATCTGTGGGTTTCACTGCTGATTATTTTGTTTACCACTTACGTTACAGTGGTACTGGGCGGACTGGAGTTTCACCGGTATGTGGGATTGATGTCGATTCCTCTGGCTTTTCTGATTATAGGCAGTATTGTCATTCTGTTCGATTTTTCATGGATAGCCAATCCTGAAGCACTCGTTGTCTGGCACCTGTTTAATTTTTACATCAACATTACCAGTGCCGCGATTACAACGACAGTCCTGCTCTGGGGAAAGGCTTTTGGCGCCATTTCTGCCATGTATATGATGAGTCTGACCACACCGTCGGGAGAACTGTTTTCCGTGCTGGAAAAATGGAAACTTTCACCGCTGCTCATCGATCTGATGAACATGATCTACCGGTTCATTTTCATCATGATGGATACACAGGCGCGCATGAAAAATTCAGCCGAATCGAGACTCGGTTACAAGGATTTCAAAACATCGATTAAATCTTTCGGAAGCACTGCCTCCAACCTGCTGGTGGTGTCTTTTCGGAAAGCCAATGCTTATTACGATGCGCTCGAATCCCGTTGCTACGACGGCCGGATGAAATTTCTGCAGGATGCCAAATCAGTACCGTTGCGTTATTCTGCCGGTGCCGCCTGTACGGTTGTTTATCTTGCAGCCGTATGGCTGATCACCAGATAAGGAGGTATGATGTCACTGTTTAAAAAGAAAAAGAAACCTGCCTTGTCGAATCAGGAACAGCAGTCTGCAGACTCTTCTTGTATAGAACCCTCATTGGTTCCCGTCACAAAAACTGAATCTGCAAAATCCGGTGCCCTGGATTTTAAGGCAGAGACCGTAAAGACGCCGGAAATTATTTCCGGGCTGTCGGCAAATGTTCCACTCCTGAGTATCCGGGATCTGACTTATTCCTATGCTAACGAAAAGCACGCCCTTAACGGTGTATCTCTCGATATCCGGGAAGGCGAAAAAATAGCGGTCCTGGGTGCCAACGGAGCCGGGAAATCAACGTTTTTCCTGAACATCAACGGTGTTCTTACTGCGGATTCAGGAACCATTGCCCTGAAGGGTCAGACGATGACCAAAAACAAAAAAGATCTGAACACGCTTCGTGAACATATCGGTATTGTTTTCCAGGATGCTGATAACCAGATTATAGCCGCTACAGTCAAAAGTGAAGTTTCCTTTGGCCCCATGAATCTTCCGATCACTGAGGAGGAAGTAATCAGAAGAACCAGTGAAGCCATGGAAGTTATGGATATCACGAAATTTTCAGACCGGGCTCCGCATTATCTTTCCGGTGGAGAGAAAAAGCGGGTGGCCATTGCAGACATCATCGCGATGCATCCGGATTTGTTTATTTTTGATGAACCGACAGCAGCACTTGATCCTGCAGCCGCACAGATGCTGGAGGACACCCTCCACAAAATATCGAAAACCGGTAAAACCATGCTCATTTCCACGCACGATGTGGATTTTGCCTATCGGTGGGCGGATCGCATTATCGTGTTTAAAGACGGCAGTATTATTGCCGATGACAAGCCGGAAGCGGTTTTCCGTATGCATGAGGTGCTGGAGTCTTCAAATCTGAAAAAACCCGTCCTGATGCAGGTTATGGATGATTTAAAGGCCGGCGGGATTGTTCCGGCGGAGCTGCCTGATCCGAAATCCGTTTCCGAATTTACAGAAATGACCAGGGAACTCACTGGACAATGCCGTACTGCACCGGTTACGGTCGCCAGTGAAGAAACAGAAGACCGTTATCAGACTGCCAGCGCCGTATAAATGGACAGCTGCTAAATCTTGGCGAACTGTTCGACTGCTTTTGCAAAGCTGTCGATGGTTTTATCCGCATCTCCGTGTTCAAGTCCATCGCGGACACAGTGTTTGAGGTGTCCGTCCAGAATAATTACACCGACTTGATGCATTGCCTTTTTCACGGCATTGACCTGAACCAGAATATCCTCACAGGGAATATCCTCGTCAATCATCCTGTCAATGGCTTTGACCTGACCGGCAATCCGGCTCAGGCGGCGGTGCAGATTATCAGAATCCATACATTGTTTCATTTTGTTACCTGAATCTTTCCAGGCAGAAAAGCGGCTTCCCGATATAAACGGGGAGTCGTTTTTTCTACACTTAATAATATACCCGTTGGGGGTATCGGTATCAAGATAAAAACTCGTCTTTTACCGTATATTTCTTGTCCTGGCCTGTTGTTTAAATCCCGGAGGCTCCGGGGACAGAGGTTTCGTGCCGGATATGACCATTTTAATTCTTATAAAAAATGTATGACCGGAAGTTCCGGTCATTGGTATCATTCCGGGGAACCGGTACCAGTCAGGAAGGCATGCGCCTCCTGCAGCTTTTCAATCACGGAGATTCCCTGGGGGCATTTGTCTTCGCAGCTGCCGCACTGGATACAGCGGTCGGCTTTGTTTTCGGGAGCAATATTCTCACGATAGCGCTTGCGCGATGATTCGACATTACCGTATTGCAAAGCTTCATTCCAGTATTTGAAGATGCTTGCAATGGGAATACCCTGCGGACAGTCAATGCAGTATTTACAGCCGGTACAGGGAACAGCGGTGCTGTTCCGGTAGAATTCAATGAGTCTGTCTATCATCCGGTTATCTTTTTCCGAGAGCGTTCCCGGCCCGGCTGTTTGGGCTGTTTTTATATTTTCACGGACCTGATCTGCCGAGCCCATACCGGAGAGAACAACCGTTACCTCAGGGTGACTCCAGACCCATTTCAGTCCCAGTGAAGCAGGTGTTTCATCAGTGTCAAAGCTGTCCCACAGCTCCTTTAGCCTGCCTTTTGGCGTCCGTGCCAGTTGTCCGCCCTTCAGTGGTTCCATAATCATGACACCCAGTCCGCGGTCTGAAGCAGTTTTCAGTCCTTTGAGTCCGGCCTGGAAATCCTGGTCCATGTAATTGAGCTGGATCTGACAGAAATCAAACGGATATGAATCAAGGATATCGGTGAAGACATCGTAGTCGTCATGGAATGAAAAACCGGCATAGCGGATCCGGCCGTCAGACTTGGCGCGGTCAAGAAACTCTCCGTATCCGAGTTCCAGCATTTTATTCAGACGCGGTCTGTCCATGGCATGAATCAGGTAAAAGTCAATATGATCGGTTTTCAGGCGCTTGAGCTGTTCGTTCAGGTATTTATCAAAATCTTCCGGTGTTTCACACAGCCAGCAGGGAAGCTTGGTCGCAAGATAGATCTGGTCCCGCAGGCCGGTCCGTTCAAAAAAGTTCCCGGCAAATTCTTCGGAATGACCTTTATGATACGGCCAGGCGGTATCAATATAATTCACGCCGCTGTTTATAGCTTCCTCAAGGATTACTTCTGCCTTTGCAACATCGATTCTGCCATTGTCTCCTTCGTCATCTCCTTCGATCACAGGCAGACGCATCAGCCCGAAACCCAGCTGGGACAATTCAAGTTCGTGAAAATTACGTTTCTTCATGATTCCTCCGTATTTATAACCGCCATCAGCCAATACCTGACCTTAACAATTAAATGATTTAAATTATGCGTAAAACAAATTCTCTATACTATACTATACCTGTAAAAGGTCTGCAAAGCAGACGCGATTTCCGGGATATTCAGGGTATCACACGCCGCAGGCAGGGTATCTTTTAAGAATAAACGGGAAAGGAAGATCATATGCTTAATTTTGAAGAAATGAAGGATTATCTGCTTAAGAATACACAGTTTACCAAACCGGTAGTCGCAGTCGCAGCTGCGGATGACAGGGTTGTTCTGGAAGCCATAAAGGAAATGAACGAACATGGCTTCGGACGGGCGATTCTGGTCGGAGATGAAGAGGAAATACAACGCATCAGCAGGGAAATCAATCTGGACCTGGACGAAAACATGATTCTTAATGCAGACACCAAGGAACGTGCGGCCCAGCTGGCAGTGCAGTGTGTACGTGACGGGGAAGCAGACATCATTATGAAGGGGCTGCTCCATACCAAAACCTACCTGAAGGCGATTCTCAATCGCGACTATGGACTGAGAACCGGAAAGACCCTGAATGCGGTCACCGGCTTCAATATTCCGGCTCTGGGGAGGATGATTCTGGCCACAGATTGTGGTATGATAGTACAGCCGACACTGCAGGATAAAATTGTGGAAATCAACTCTGCAACCGAGCTGGCGCGTGCACTTCAGTGCAGGATGCCGCTGGTCTCCTGTCTTTCGGCAGTCGAAACCGTGAATGAAAATATGCCTGATGGTATTGATGCTGCTATTCTCTCCAAAATGAATCAGCGCGGTCAGATCACCGGCTGTATTATAGACGGTCCGTTTTCGCTGGATCTTTCCATTTCCATGGAATCAGTCCGGCATAAGGGTGTTCAGTCTCCGGTTGCGGGGAAAGCGGACATTCTGGTTATGCCCAGTCTTCAGGCTGGGAATATTTTCTGGAAGAGCATGACCTTCCTGGCCGGTGCGCACAGCGGTGCCGTCATTATGGGAGCTGCCAAACCTGCCGTACTCACTTCGCGGGCAGACAGTAAAGAAGCCAAGGTGAACGCCATTGCTATGGCTATGACTCTTGAACGGGCACAGCGGGAAGAACTGCTGGCCAGAAATCTGAAAAGTAAAGCTGTATCAAAATAGACAAATTAAGAAATATTTAGGATTCAACTTGAATTATAACAAAAAAGCGCGCGATTCGTCGCGTGTTTTTTGTTTGCTGCTATACTTTTTGGTATAATTCATAGTATGATTTAAGGAAAGATTAAGAGTTCAAGCGCGGTAATATTACAAACAGCGAGAAGACAGAAATGAAAATCAATCGTCTTAAGCTGACCTCATTCGGTCAGCAGAAAAACAGAATCATCGAAATATCGGACAATCTGAACATGATTTTCGGCACCACGCCGCATGCAGAAGAGACGGTCCGCGATTTTATCGAAGCGATGTTCTTTGGTATGGATCCGGACAAGCGGGAACATTATACGCCGGACGGAAAAAACTGTGAAGGAGAAATGCTCCTGGAAACAGATGACGGCAGAAATATCCGCCTGATCCGGAATTTCACGACCGGCCATACCGAGGTTCTTAATGAACTGGGGGATGACATCACCTGGCAGTACCGGGACAGAAACGGTCGTTTCATGCTCTTCGGGCAGGACGATACGACCCTGTATCAGCCGCCGTCATCCGTTAAAACTGAAATTTCAGATTTGGAAAATGAACTGAACAAGCTGACGAACAGCTCAGCACTGGCTGCCCTTTACAGCAGGCGCGACAGTCTTCAGCAGGTTCTGGATACGGATAATCATAACGGCGATCTGATCAACCAGAATAATGAACAGATAAGCCAGCTCACCGATAAGCTCAATGATGTTCGTGACCAGGTTCAGGCAGCTGCCGATGCGGCCCGTTATGAAGTGGACACACTGAAAACAAACAATGAACAGATTGACGAAGAGTTAAACAAGCTCTATGAATCGACCGATCTGCACAAGGATGAAGAAGCCAGCAGCCGTTCGAAGCTTCTGGAGCGGAACGAACGGGGAGCGGCGGAACGTATTACCGCCATTACCAAACAGCTTAATGATCTTTATGAAGAACAGGATGTGTACAGCGAACGTCTGGAAATGCTGACCTCCCGTTTTCATCTCAACCGCGACGAACTTATATCAGATAACGAAAAACTGCATTATGCGGAAAACCAGGAAAAAGGAAACGGCACTGAACCAAGCGCCGTTGCTGAAAAACTGGCAGGCGTTCAATCATGGGTTTACTGGGTCCTGATTGTTCTTGGTATTGTACTGGATGCTGCAGCCCTGATCAATTATGGCAGCTATCTGCCAAAAGCTGCGGTCTTTATATTAGCCTTTATCGGCTCATTTGTGATTCTTGGAAGCATTGCCATGCTCATTGCTGTGCATAACGGCAGACTGAAAATGCCAATGGAACCTGATTTTGAACCGATCACAGCAGTTGAAGCTGTTCTGCAGAAATACAGAAAAGATTCAGCAGAAGCGTTCGATGATTTTTACGAAAAAGCCATGAAGGTTTTCGGACAGATTGACGATCTTGAAGCGGACCTTCAGGATATTGCCACAGAAATTGACGAAGCCAGAAAAGAACTGGATCGTTATACAACCGACCGCAACACCTATCGTGAAGATCTGAATGAAGAAATCGGCAATACCGACAGTTCTGATAAATATCTGCAGCAGCGTGAACAGATAGAAAAACTGGAAGAAATGCGGGATGCCAATGAAAAACGGATCCAGAACATTGAAGAATCCGAAGACAGCACCAATCCTGTGGTCTTTACCTCGGGAGACGGACGTGAACTCAGGGCAGACGCCTCTTCGGCAATGCTGGAACAGCGAATCCGCAAGCTGCATCATGCCAATAAAGAACTTCGTCTCAACGCGAATATGGACAACCGTGAAAAAAATGTCGAAACCTATAATGATGTCTGCCGCAGAATTTTGAATGCAGAACACCGGATCGACAGCCTGAAGACGCAGCTGGAACAGCGGCGTGAAGAACAAATCAAAGTGGATATCACAGAAGATGTCCTGCTCCAGAATCTCGGTATGGGTATGCAGAAGCTGCTGGCTGCCGGGAAAAAAGTGCCCTATATCCTCGATGATCCTTTTGTAAACTTGAAAGCAGATGAAAAAGCAACAATGATTACTCTGTTCCGAGAGCTGACCAGTGATTCACAGACGCTCTTGTTTACAGGCACCAATCAGATCAAAAAAATCTATGATGCCATGGAATGGCCCTACAGCGGCATTCCGGTATAATTGCTGCAGCAGGATTCCCTTTTCAATCAAATACTGGCGTCTGGATAAAGATGCTTCGAAAAAAACAGGCGCATTTCATAGTGAATGATATGAAATGCGCCTGTTTTGTTTTATGTCTGGTTTTTGAGTGGAAACCCATCCGGCACCCTGAGCTGTCTGTTTTTCCGCGCAGGACGCTCTGATGATTATTCCGGTTTTACAGCTGCTGCGGCCGGTCTGCGTTTATTGCCGACTTTGTCTACATATTGCAGGATCACCTGTTCAAGCTCCGGAATACCTTCGCCGGTATAAGAACTGATCCGGTAAATCTTTTTCCTGCTGACGCCGGCAAATTCGAGCCATTTGATTACCTTGTCAGGGTTGGAGTTCGGTTTGTCGATTTTGGTAATGATGCCAATGACCGGTCCGTTAAAGGTCAGTGCGAAATTCGGCGGCAGTTTGTTCTGGATATCGTCTGCGGCGATGCAGATGCAAAGCAGTCCGGCATCGCAGGCAACGTTTATGGCGTTTCTGCAGAAAAACGGCATGTCAATAAATTCGCCGGGAGTATCAATAAAATCTTCCGTATAATTGATCGTCTGTGTTTTCCGGTAATGCAGCTCTTCATCCGAGAGCTTCTGGCGGAGTGTGGTTTTTCCGCAGCCGATCTTGCCGATGAGCGCGACTCTGTGCTTGTTATTCGCCATTACGAGAACGTGATTTCCGGAATCGTAAAGCCGAGGGTATTATGCAGCATGTTGATGATTTCGCGAACGGCAGTCCGGACATCGCTGACCCGTCCGGTGATAACCAGAGAGCCTGAAAAACGGTCCAGGAAGCCGATGGAAACCGGTGCAGCCTTGGTTCCGACATCAGAGGCGATGATCGCCGCTTCACTCGGGGTGATGGTGAGAATGCCAATGGCATCCGCTTCTTCGTCGTCAAGACCCAGCTTGACGTAAACATCCTGTTTGGGACGGGCAATAATATGTGCCAGAGTAACCTGTTTTCCTGGTACATATTCCTGTATCGATCTGGGTTTGTTTTCTTCTTTCATGGCTCACCTGAATAATCGTTAGTCACCGGAGACAAGATGGTTCTTTCTGTTGTATAATGGCTGCCAGTCCTGCTGCTCCGATAATGCAATTATAGCACGCGCCGGGTTTTTACCGGGTTAAACCCGTTTATTTATACCGACAGTGCAAAATAGAATCAGCCGGAGCTGTAATTGATTTTTTAAGACCATCGCATATAATTAAACTATTGAGTAATAACAGGAGGTATTCCTTGACCTGGTTAGAAGTTCAGATCACGACGACAAATGAAGCGGAGGAAGCCGTTACCCAGGCTTTCTATGATGCCGGTGCTGACGGGGTAGCCATCGAAGCACAGAGAGATGTACGGGCCGTATGGGATGACCCGACCGTCAATCTTGTGGATGAGTCTCTGTTTGAAGGGCCATCAGATGTTTCGGTAATCCGCGGATATTTTCCAGACGGGGATAAAGCTGAAGCAAAAATCCGCGAAATACTGATGAAAATCGCCAAGCTGCCGGCTTTCGGGCTTGATCCGGGAAGCGGCGAGCTGCAGGTGCAGGAAATCGAGGAAGAAGACTGGGCCAATTCCTGGAAGAAGTACTTTGTGCCGACCAGGGTCTCCAGAGACATGACGGTTGTCCCGAGCTGGGAAAATTACGAACCGGAAGAAGATGAAACTGTCATTGATATGGATCCGGGGATGGCTTTCGGTACCGGGACCCATGAAACCACCAAGCTCTGTGTTCAGGCGATTGAAGATTATCTGAGACCGCACGATACGGTGATCGATGTCGGATGCGGGACCGGAATCCTGTCCATAGCAGCCGCAAAACACGGGGCAGGAAGAGTCATTGGTGTCGACCTGGATCCGGTTGCTGTCAAATCTGCCGGAGATAATTCCGCCAAAAATCATACGGACGATATCATCGAGCTGCGGGAAGGAAATCTGCTGGATACCGTTGAATCCGATGTACGGGCAGACCTGGTGGTCGCCAATATTCTGGCACAGGCTGTAGTAAGCCTGACGCCTGACGTCACGCGTATTATCCACGACGGAGGCATCTTTATCTCCTCAGGTATTATCAGCCAGTTTCTGGACGATGTACTGCAGGCACTTGAAGAAAACGGCTTTGATATCATTGAAAAACGTCAGCTCGGTGAATGGCATGCCGTCATTGCCAAAAAACGCTGATGCACCGCTTTTTTCTTGAACAGCCTCTTCAGCAGGACTGCGAACGGATTTTCCTGTCAGGTGACGAAAACCGGCATCTGACTTCAGTCCTAAGGCTTGGACCCGGGGAAGATGTCATTCTGACGGATCCGGCAGGACTCGTCTGCGAAGCGCGGATTATTCACACCGGGAACGATGCAACCGAGCTCGAGCCGGTCGCTTTTCTTCCGCCGGAGACAGAAAACAAAACAGCAGAAATTACGCTTTTTCAGGGAATACCCAAGGGCAGCAAACAGGAAATGATTGTGCAGAAGGGGACGGAGCTGGGGATATCCGCTTTCGTTCCCTTTTATTCAAAGCGAAGCGTGGTCAGGCCTTCCGGATCGGATGAAAAGAAACGGACACGGCTGCAGCGGATTGCCAGAGAAGCTTCCAAGCAGTCGGGACGTGTATTTGTTCCGGAGGTTTCCGCTTTTGTATCCTTTTCGGATCTGGAAGAAGCGCTGGCTCCCTTCGATCTGGTCCTGCTGGCGTATGAAAATGAAGATAATATCCGTTTGAAGGAGCTGCTGCGCTCCGTCGAACGGGAACAGCATTTGAAGATTGCTGTAATTGTCGGACCTGAGGGCGGATTTGACGAAGGAGAAGTCGTCAGACTGGAAGAATGGGGCGCGCAGCGCTTTACGTTCGGAAAACGCATTCTGAGAACCGAAACCGCGGGACTGGCAGCGGCCGCACAGATTAATTACGAGTTTGATGAAGGATAAGATACAGAGGAATCATGGATAGTAAACCAACGCTTGAACGTCCGTCGGCAGCTTTTTATACACTGGGCTGCAAGGTCAATACTTATGACACAGAGGCGATTCAGGAGCTGTTTGAAAAGGCCGGTTATGAAATTAAAGATTTTTCCGAACCGGCAGATGTGTATGTGGTTAATACCTGCACGGTTACTCATCTGGGTGACCGGAAATCCAGGCAGATGCTCAGACGTGCACGGAGGACAAATCCGGACGCGCTGATTATCGCTGCCGGCTGTTATGCGCAGACGGCTCCGGAAAAGGTGCTGGAAATCGAGGAAGTAGATCTGGTTATCGGAACCGCGGACAGAAATCATATTGTTGAAATCGCGGAAGAAGCCCGCGCAGGCATTCCGGAGGGGCAGAGCAGGAATCTGGCTCATTCTCTGGCCGGAACGCCCTTCGAAGAGCTCGAGATATCCAGAACGGAAGGCCACACACGGGCCTTTGTCAAGATTCAGGAAGGATGCACCCAGTTCTGCAGCTACTGCATTGTCCCTTATGCAAGAGGTCCGGTACGCTCAAGACAGCCCGAGAAGGCACTTGAAGAGATTGACAGGCTCTCCAGAGCCGGCTATAAGGAAATTGTGCTCACTGGAATCCACATCGCTTCTTACGGGCGGGATTTTAAGGATTCTCGCAATACGCCTGCCTGCAATGAAGAACTGATTTCCCTGGTGGAAAATGCCTCGAAGATTCCCGGAATTGAACGAATCCGTTTTTCTTCAATCGAACCCCGCCTCATGACGGAAGATTTCCTGAAGCGGCTCAGTGCCATCAATGAAATCTGTCCCCATTTCCACCTGAGTCTTCAGAGCGGAAGTGCGGGTGTTTTAAAACGCATGAACCGTCATTATACGCCGGACGAATTCTATGAAATTGCACAGCGCATCCGCCGCTATTATCCCGGTGCAGCGCTGACAACCGATATTATTGCAGGATTTCCGGGAGAATCGGAAGAAGAATTTCAGGAAACACTGGATTTTGTCAGGAAAACCGGCTTTGCCCAGATGCATATTTTCCGGTATTCACCGCGTGAAGGTACGCCGGCAGCTGCGATGGACAATCAGGTTTCTGACCAGAAGAAGATTGAACGGGCGGAAAAACTGGCTGAGGCCGAATATGAAATGCGCCATAATTTCCTGAGAAAAGCGGACGGACAGAAAGCCAGAATTCTGGTGGAACAGCGCGAGGAAGACGGCTCCTATTCCGGTTATACCGAAAATTACCGTCCGGTACGTTTTATTCCGCGTCCCGGAACGCATCAGTACACTGGCATGATTATCGAAACCGATCTGAGTTATACCGGCGATGACCGCCTCACGGCGCAGCATGCATGAAATTTTGAGCAGATTGCTCATGTCAATATCTGTTAAACTGTAAGGAAAGGAGAGAATATGGCTGAAGATTGTATTTTCTGTAAAATTGCAGCCGGAGAAATTCCGGCGGACGTTGTGTATGAAGACGACAACGTTATGGCCTTCCGGGACATTAACCCGCAGGCGCCGGTACATATCGTCATTATTCCCAAGAAACATATGCAGTCCATCATGTCGGTTCCGGCAGGAGATCCTGTGATCTCGCAGCTTCATGCTGCGGCTAACAGAATCGCGCTGCGCGAAGGAATCGCCGACACCGGCTTCAGACTCGTCAATAACTGCGGCGAGGACGGTGGACAGACTGTTCCGCATCTCCATTATCATCTGCTGGGCGGACGATATATGGAATGGCCGCCAGGCTGATGCGGCCGGCTCTTGACACACCCTCTGTTATTGGATATAATGGCAAACGCACGAAATTCACCATTATTTCCGTTTTTGGAGAATGGAAAAAGGGGGTGAAATAATGTCTGAAGTTCGAGTTAAAGAAAATGAAACTCTGGAAAGCGCTCTTCGCCGTTTCAAAAGAAAAACAGCAATGGCCGGAGTCATGTCCGAAATCCGCAAGCGCGAACACTACGAAAAACCGAGTGTAAAACGCAAGAAGAAGTCGGAAGCTGCCAGAAAAAGAAAAATGAAAAAAAGATAGGAAGTTAAACGGATGTCCGAACAGATATCGTTAAAGGATCAGCTCAAAGCAGATCTCAAGGCTTCCATGAAGGCAAAGGACAAGATCAGGAAAAACACTGTCACCATGATCCGCGCCGATATCCTCCAGGTCGAAAAAGACAATAAAATCGAACTGGACGACGCAGGTGTGACAGATGTACTTTCACGTCAGCTAAAGCAGCGCAGAGATTCTCTGGCCGACTTTGAAAAAGGCGGACGGGAAGACCTGGTTGAACAGACCCGTGCCGAAATTGACGTCATCGAAGGCTATCTGCCCAAACAGCTCTCCGAAGAAGAAATCGAAGCGATTGTCGATGTGACCATCGCAGAAACCGGTGCTTCTTCAAAGAAGGACATGGGTATGCTCATGAAGACGCTGATGCCGAAAGTCAAGGGCATCGCCGACGGGAAAACGGTCAGTAAGATCGTCGGAAAAAAATTAAGCTGAACCAGATAAAGCTCCGGAAGCGTATAAAAACGCTGCCGGAGCTTTTGTTTTTTTGAAACTGGTACTGTTGTTCTTAAAACAGGAAAATAAAAAACCGCTTTTCAGCGGTTTGAATTTTTCAAGTGGTGGACCCTCAGGGACTTGAACCCGGGACCTGCCGGTTATGAGCCGGATGCTCTGACCAACTGAGCTAAGGGTCCATATAAATAAAAATGGTCGAGGTGAAAGGATTCGAACCTTCGGCCCCATGGTCCCAAACCATGTGCGCTACCAGACTGCGCTACACCTCGACAGCATATAAAATTATACAAGTTGAATGATTTTCTGTCAACAAATAGTTGAAATGATTTCAAAAGACAGCTGGTCAGCATGAAATCTTCCCGGCTGGAAAATGAACACAACGCCATGAGTATAGCAGTCCCTGGTCCGGATGTACAGTGAGTTTCCATCAAAAATATGAATTGCTGTTTCAGGCAGGGTAAAAATAATATACTATGGATAGACAAGACACGGAGGAAAATATGGCTGATCAAACCAGTATATTAATAGACGGCAACTCACTGCTTTACAGACTTTTTTACGGGATGCGCCCGATGAACAGCGCCAAAGGGGTACCGACCAACGCAGTGTTCGGATTTGTAAATATTCTGCTCAAAATCAAGAATGACTACAATCCGGATTATCTGGGTGTGGCATTCGATCTTTCTGCACCGACCTTCAGGCACGAGATGTATGAGGATTACAAGGCCGGGCGTGAAAAAATGCCGGAGGACCTGCAGGTTCAGCAGGACATTATGTACAAGCTGCTTCAGGCGATGGATATCCCCCAGATCACTAAAAAGGGTTACGAGGCGGACGACATTCTCGGGACCCTGGCCAAACGCGGCGGAAAAGAAAATATCAAAACCAGCATCGTCACCGGAGACCGCGACTCCTTCCAGCTGGTGGATCAGGATGTTTCGATTCTGTACACAGCTACCCGCAGCGGCAGCCAGTTTGCAGACGTCAATGAAGCCTATATCGAAGAAAAATACGGCGTAACACCGGAAGAGCTTAAAACGGTCAAGGCACTGATGGGGGACAAGTCCGACAATATTCCGGGGATCGCCGGAATCGGCGAAAAAACGGCGCTCAAGCTGGTCCGCCAGTATAAGGACCTGGACAACCTGTACGCGCATATCGACGAACAGAAGGGCAAACTAAAGGAACGGCTGATCCTCGGGAAGGAATCTGCCTATGCTTCGCTGAAACTGGGGACCATTGACTGTGAGGTCCCGCTGGATGTGACGTTTGAAGAACTCAAACTGGAACCCATGCTCACACCCGAGAGCGAAGCCATTATGAAGGATCTGGGACTCAAGTCAATCCTGGCCAAAATGGAAAAAGAAAGCGGGACAGATAATGGAACCGGAAACGGAGCGGAAAAGAACGGCGATCAGCTCACAAAAACGAGATACATCACCGTGGAAAATTCCCGTGATGTCATCGCCACGCTTTCCAAGCTCAATCGTGCCGGCGAATACATTGTTTGTGACTGGACCGAGGACCCGGAAACAGATTTATCCCACGAGGATTTTTCGGCGGCCTGGCTGGGTCTGGAAATTGACAGTTTCTATTATTACATCGGCGATCCGGATTGCGTCCGCCAGTTTATCCGGGGACTGTGTGAAATCCCCAATGCGGACAGCATCAGGACCAGCGGCCACAATCTCAAGCACCTTGAGAAACTCTACAATCATTATGAATCCAATATTCCAAACTTCAGCTACGACAGCTATCTGGCGTCTTATCTGATTGATCCGTCCAACCAGCAGTACGACCTGTCGGCAATTGCCCTTAAATGGCTGGATCAGAGCTATCCCTCTGAAGAAGATCTGTTCGGAAAAGGGAAGAAACGCATCAGTGTGGCAGATCTGGAAACCGGTGTTCTGGCAGACTGGCTGATAGCAGGCTGCGAAATCATCAAGAAGACCCGCCCGATGATGACAGAAAAAATCGAAGAGGATGGTATGGGCCCGCTGTTCCGGGATATCGAGCTTAAGCTGGTGCCGGTGCTCGCGGATATGGAAGAAACCGGATTTGCAGTGGATCTGCATATTCTGGAAACACTATCCGAACGTTTCGGGAAAAAACTCGATCAGCTTTCGAAGGAAATTTTCGAGCTCGGGGAATGCGAACCCTTTAATCTGGGATCGACCAAACAACTGGGCGAGCTGCTGTTCGATAAAATGGGTCTGCCAGTCATCAAGAAGACCAAAACCGGTTATTCCACCAGTGCTGACGTCCTGCAGCAGCTGGAACCCTTCAGCCCCATCATCGGCAGGATTCTCGAGTACCGCATGCTTTCCAAGCTGGATTCGACCTACGGGAAAGGGCTGATTACGTTTGTTGACCGCAAAACCGACCGGATCTATTCGACATTCCAGCAGACTGTTACCACGACCGGCAGGCTTTCGTCCGCAGATCCCAATCTCCAGAATATCCCGGTGAAGACCGAGGAAGGTCGCGAAATCAGGAAGGCGTTCATAGCCTCCGGCCCCGACCGCATTCTTGTAGATGCTGACTATTCACAGATCGAGCTGCGTATTCTGGCAGAGCTTTCGGGGGATCCCAACCTGATTGATGCCTTTAAGCACGATCTGGATATTCATGCCAGCACTGCGGCCAAGGTCTTTAAGGAAGATCAGGAAGATGTAACGCCCACCCAGCGCCGCTTTGCCAAAATGATTAACTTCGGACTCATCTACGGCAAGCAGGCTTTCTCACTGGCCAACGATCTCGGTGTGTCACGTCAGGAAGCGCAGGGCTTTATTGACCGTTATTTTGCGGAATTTCCGAAGATCAAGGATTATCTGGATCAGAGCATCGAAGACGCCAAGCAGAACGGTTACGCCCAGACACTGTGGGGACGCCGGCGCTATCTTCCGGAAATTAACTCACGCAACAGGATGGTGATGCAGTCCGGGGAACGCATGGCTTTAAACATGCCTATTCAGGGAGCCGCCGCGGATATCATGAAAATCGCCATGATCAATGTCTGGCAGAAGCTGGATGATGAAAATCTGGACGCAAAAATTGTGCTTCAGGTTCACGATGAGCTCATTATAGACTGTGCAAAAGACCAGGCGGATCGGGTAAAACAAATTCTGGTTGATGGCATGGAACACGCGGTCGATCTGGGTGTTCCGCTCAAGGTTGAAGCCAATATGGCAGAATCCTGGTATGAATCGAAATGATGCAGCAGGAATGCAGTAAAAAAACAGCCGTGTCTGGCAGCAGGGCAGCAGATGCTGAAAAGGCAGCTTCATCCTCCGCTTCTCCGGTGGTGATCGGGCTTACCGGTACCATTGCGTCCGGCAAATCCACAGTTTCCGATATTTTCCGGGAACTGGGTTTTCCGGTAGTCGATGCGGACCGTATAGCGGCGGAGCTGTTAAGTCCCGGCACCTCGGTTCTGGAGCAGATTGCCAAAACCTTCGGGGATGAAATGATTCTGCCTGACGGACGCTACGACCGCAGGCGTATGGGAGCGCTGGTGTCAGCAGATCCAAAGGCCAGAGAAGCATTGAACGGAATTGTCCATCCCGCCATTCGTGAGGCAGTGAAACAGAAAATTGCTGCCATTCAGGATGCTCCGGCCGTGATTTACGACTGCCCGCTGCTTATTGAAACAGGGGACTGGAAAAACGTGGACCAGGTCCTTCTTGTGACAGTTCCTCAGAAAACCCGTATCCAGCGGCTGATGCAGCGCGACGGTTTTACAGAAGAAGAAGCTCTGGGACGCATTGGCATGCAGATGGCGGATGATGAAAAAATCGCCCGCGCCGACTCGGTGATCGTGAACGACGGAACCATTGACGAGCTCCGCAAACAGATAGAAGAATGGATAAGCCTGAATATCGCGCCGGTACACTGAGATATTCAAGCTGATGGGCCCGGATGCCGGCCGAATGACTTAAAATGACAATTCTTTTAAAATAATACAAAAAAAGCTTGCGTAAAATTCCAATCCTGTTATAATTAAATAGTCGCCGGAAAACAACGCCGGTAATTATGCGAGGATGGTGGAATTGGCAGACACGCAGGTTTGAGGGGCCTGTCGCGAGTTAATTGCGGTGAGAGTTCAAGTCTCTTTCCTCGCACCATTTAAATGACAATTAAAGCCCCGGAAAGCGCCGTATACAGGCATTTCCGGGGCTTCCTCATTTTTTGCAGCATCTGATTAAGCTCTGGTACCATTACCCGTACCATTACCAGCTTTTGATTACACTTCGGAACCCATGTTCGTTCCATCTAATTCCTGTGAATAATTACTGTATAATTTTGCATAGACTCTTTTCTGTGTTCCCCAAAAACCGTAACCCGATTTTGCCGTTTTTCTGCTTTCTTCCTTAAAACAGCCCGATCTTTCTGAAACCGTCTCACTTTATGATAAAATTATGTTAAAGCCGGATATTCCGGCCTCTCCGGAAAACCGGAGTCAGATCGTAAAAGGAGCCGGTATGAGAAAGAAATGCGAACGGTGCGGCAAGGAGCTGCGCTTTTTCGAACAGGCACTCAAATCTGAAAATCAGAAACTGGGTCTGTCCTATACCAATATATGCGGGGACTGCCACCGGACTGTTTCGGCAGCGGTGAAGGCCGCGGAAAATCTGAATCATGAAATCGGTGTGAATCTGGAAAAGGTCTACGGAACCAATGCCGCAGAAGCGGAACCGGACCAGCTGGTACTGCTGGCCGCGGACGCACTGTTCCGCCTGGTGCCGGACTGGCATAATCCCAATTCACCAATCGCCAGTATTCTGGTCATGCAGGACACAGTTCTGCCCAACCGGAAAGAATATCTGGATATCCTCATTTATAAAATCCTGCGGATTGACTATACGGGAGCTCTCGGACGTTACGGGATCGACTCGATGGACGGCTTCCTGCTGTACATGGCCAAATTCACAAGGTATCTCGAACAGATCGGGGCCAACTACGGAGAACGCGGACGCAAACGGTATACGGATATCTTTATCAGCCGTGCGGGTATCGCAGTAGTGGCATCCGGAACAGAAGTAAGTGTGATTCCGCTGCACAAGGATGAGCTTTACGGCTGTGAAGAAGATGATACCGGCGTTACTTATGATGTAACTGTTAAAAACCTGTGCTGGCCGGACAGCCAGAGACGGGTTCGTTTTTGTTTTACACGCGAAGAAAATGCCAGAGGTCTGGCAGAATTTCTCGATGCCTGTGATCAGGTCAAAGCGGACCGGGTTCAGAAAAAGCTGAATCTGCTGCTGGAAAAAGTCAACCGGCAGGCAGAAAAAGATATTACCGCTTTTGTCCCCGGAAAAAATCTGGGGGACATCGACATCGACCAGATTCTGCTGGGGGTGATGCGCGCCCTGATCGAGCAGGATACCGGTGCCATGTTTGACGGAAAGGAACCGGAAGGGCTGCTCAAGCTGGTCCTGGAACGTTATTACCTGACCAACATGAAGCATTCGGATTATTCAGACTACGAATCACTTAACCATCATATTCAGAAAGACTGCCTGCTTATGGACGGGCTTATCGTTTCTGACAGCGGCGGACCGGAAAGCCAGGCCTGGGGGCTGTTTACACCCAAAGGCTACATCATCAGCCGGTTTACAGTGCCGGCACCTTTCCATGCGGTGGCGGATGATGCAGTGAATGATCTGTATGCGCATACCCGCGATATTGTCCTGAACGGCAAAGAATTATTCTTTATCGATCTGGGCGGTATGGATTCGGGAATCGGCACACTCAAAGGAATCACGATCCGAACTGAAAAACCGGGACGGATTCAGGCGGTAAAAAAATATTTCGGCAGACGCTCCAGAGTTTACCTGCAGCAGGAAAACAGGAAACTGCAGGACAGAGTCAAACACGATTATCGTGTTCCCAAGGCTGCCCGGGCCAGTGCTGAACAGTTTTTCGTCGGATTCGGGCTGCTGCCGTTCTGCCTGCGGGATGAACATCTGCGGATCGAAACTCTGCTTCGTGAGAATGACGTGCTGATGCAGAGCCTGATTCCGGCTCCGGAAAAGGAACCGAAGGAAAACTCCGGGTATGCAGGCAAGCTGGTTCACGAATTCAGAAGATCGGCAGACTCGCTGGCAGAAGAACTCGATGTTCCGGAAGCTCCGCCGGCAAGAGCACTTTTATGGGAAGAACTGCAGAAATGCGTCCGTGCAGAAGCGGTAGCCGAATGGAAACGGCTGGGCGGAGATATTGTCAATGACAAAACCGACAATCTTCTCACAGCCATCGACAAATATGCAGCACTGCCGGACATCGACAATGAAAGTGCCTATACCCTGGGGCTGTTCACCATGTATCTGATGAATAAGGGAATCTTTAAAGATCTTGATTTTGTGCGGGCCTACGACAACGCCGCTGAAGCCTACAGGGCAGTCTGCCCGGAACGTCCGGCTCCTGAAGTGCCTGAAACAGCCCAAAAGGGTGCTTTTGATGTAGAGACGCCGGTACCTGAAAAGAGCGGCGATACTCAGACCAAATCAGATGAAATAGCCGGCAGCTCCAGGGATCAGAAAGATAAAACTGAAGAAACAACTGGTGAATCTGAGATGAAACCAGATGGAGCTGGTGAAGATGCCACTGCATCTGAGAATCAACCGGATGACGCCTGTGAAACGGCTTCCGATTCCGGAAACAGTCCGGAGGGAGACGCGAAAACAAACGGCACAGCAGAGGACCAACATGCTGAAGACCATCAAATGGAA
This sequence comes from Eubacteriaceae bacterium, assembly GCA_050945075.1. Classification (GTDB taxonomy): domain Bacteria; phylum Bacillota; class Clostridia; order Eubacteriales; family Eubacteriaceae; genus UBA7485. The sequence continues at coordinate 22,520 of JBMNSG010000011.1, forward strand.
TCAGATAAAACAGGTACCGATTCCGGTTCTGTGAATGTTTCTCCATGGAGTACTGCCCGGAGTAACGCGGCAAACCCGAAAACCGGAAAAGCGGCGGATCAGGATTCATAATCCGGATGACAGGAGTGGAAAAATGAGAGTACTGCTGGTAGAGGATGAAAAACTGCTTGCGGAAGCTCTGCGCAGTCTGTTTGAGAAAAACGGCATCAGGGCGGACGCGGTTTATGACGGAGTATCAGGTCTTGAAAAGGCACTGAGCGATGTGTATGACGTGATTGTTCTGGATGTCATGCTTCCTGAAATGGACGGATTGACAGTACTCAGAACGCTCAGAAAGAAAGGCCGGAAGGTTCCGGTCCTTCTTCTGACGGCAAGAGATTCGCTGGAAGACAAGGTGAACGGACTGAATTCCGGCGCGGACGATTATCTGGTTAAACCTTTTGAAACCGACGAGCTGCTGGCCCGGGTTCATGCGCTGGGGCGCAGACCCTGGGAACTGTTTGAAGAAGACAGTGTCTGTTTCAAGGATCTGAAGCTCATCCTGAATACATCAGAGCTTCTGATTGACGGAAAAACCGTGCCGCTTACACAGAAGGAAGCAACCCTGCTGGAACTGCTCATTAAAAACGCCGGGCATCCGCTTTCCAAAGAACAGATTCTTGATAAAGTCTGGGGAAGTGATTCCGGAACAACAGAGAATTCCGTGGAGCTTTATATTCACTATCTGAGAAAAAAGCTGAAGGGCTCTGCTTCTGCAATTAAAACCAAACGGGGAACAGGCTATATGCTTGTCGAAGTCAGTCAATAACATGCAGTCTTTTGCGAAGCTCAGAAACAATCTGACGGCTATGTACACGCTGGTGACAGCGGGGATCACCATTATCGTAGCCATTCTTCTTTATGTGGCCATGTCGGTGAATCTTGAAAGCAATGCCAGTCAGAGTCTGGAGGTTACGGCCCAGCAGCTAGCCAGCTCGTATGAGCTGTCACAGAGTCTTCCGAGTCAATCGGATGGAAGTGATTTTTCAGACAATTACAGTGAAATTAAATCGACCCTTGTCAATAATGAAATGACATTCGATATCTGGAACGATAATTTTGATGTGGCGGACAGCTCTCAGAATCAGCCGGTCGGGACGGATATCCTTTTTTCGTTTATTCAAAAGTATTTCAGAGAAAGAAACACCGACTGCCTGCTTACCAATTATGCAAGCGGAGATCTGAATCTTAAAATCTGCACCTATGGTTACGTCTCTGCTTCCGGAAGACTCACGGTTGTCCAGGTTTCAAAAGACCTGGCAGCAGAACGTCAGGTGCTGGTGGGCTCCGTTCGTTATATGGCTGCGGTTATCGTAGTGGGTGTGGTTCTGTCTGCGCTGGGAGGCTATTTCCTTGCAGGAAAAGCACTCAAGCCAATCCGGAAGAGCTTTGAAATGCAGCGCGATTTCCTCGCCGATGCATCACATGAGCTCAGGACTCCGGTGACGGTGATTCAGACCAATCTCGAGGTCCTGAAAAATAACCGCGAGGCGTCAGTCGATTCGCAGATCGAGTGGGTGGATAACGCCTATTCGGAAACCAAACGCATGAAGGACGTAGTCGAAAGCCTGCTCTTCCTGGCCAAGGCCGATGCGGGCGAACGGATCTCGAAATTCGAGCCGGTCGACCTGTCCTATCTGATCATGACTATTACCGAACGGCTGCAGGGACTGGCAGACCGCAAGGATATCCGGCTTACCTCGGAAATCGAATCTGCGGAGCTGTTTGTCAATGGTGATGAAAAACGTCTGACTGAGCTTCTGACTATTTTGATTGACAACGCGGTTAAATATACGAACAACGATGGCAGCGTGACGGTTATTGCCCAGCGTGATGCCGATAATATAAAAATCACAGTCGCGGATACCGGTATCGGTATTCCGGCGGATCAGACACAAAGAATATTCGAACGCTTCTACCGGGTGGACAAGGCACGTTCACGGGCAGAAGGCGGAACGGGACTCGGATTGTCCATTGCCAAATGGATAACCGAGCAGCATCATGCATCAATCGAAGTCAGCAGTATCGAGGGAGAAGGTACGAAGATGATTCTCACCTTCCCGTCCTTCAGTCTTGACGGCTTTGAATTTGATGACGAAGAATAGGAAATCAGGTTTATGGGAATTTTAGACGGATTGAATCCGATGCAGCGTCAGGCTGCAGAAACAACAGAAGGACCGCTGCTGATTCTGGCTGGTGCCGGATCCGGGAAAACCCGGACCATTATCCACAGAATCGCCTGGATTCTGGAACAGAAACTGGCCTGGCCCTCGCAGATCCTGGCGATCACCTTTACCAATAAGGCGGCCGGTGAAATGCGTGAGCGTATTGCCGCGATGGATATTCCGGAAACAAACAGAATCTGGATGTATACATTTCATGCCATGTGCGCGCGAATCATGCGTATGTATGCAGACAGACTGGGCTATACGAAACAGTTCAGCATTTATGACACGGACGATCAGAAACGGGTGTACAAACAGATTGTCAAGGATCTCGATCTGAGCGAAAAAGTCTATTCATTCGGCTTCATGTCAGGGGTTGTTTCGGAAGCTAAAAACAACGATCTTTCTCCGGAACGGTATGCGGAAGCCAATCACGGCGATTTCCGCAAAATTCATGAAATCAATTATTACCGTGAGTATCAGAAGCGTCTTAAAGCCAATGATGCAATGGATTTTGACGATCTGATCTTCAATACTACCGAACTGTTCAGAAACAATCCGGATGTACTCAAGCTTTTCCAGGACCGTTTTAAATACATTCTGGTCGATGAATATCAGGATACCAACCACTCTCAGTATGAGCTGGTGAATATGCTGGCGGCAGGCAGCAGGAATCTGTGTGTCTGCGGTGATGATGACCAGAGTATTTACGGCTGGCGTGGTGCGGATATCAACAATATTCTTGATTTCGAAAAAGATTATCCGGATGCTAAGGTGGTCAAGCTGGAAGAAAACTACCGTTCTACTCCGGTTATCCTTAAAGCAGCCAACGCTGTCATTTCAAGGAATACCGGACGTAAAGAAAAAGCACTCTGGACATCCAATCCCGATCAGGAAGATATGAAGACCATTGTGATCGCCAATTTCGATCAGGGTCATGCGGAAGCGAAATGGACAGCGGACAGAATCCGCGAGCTGCGGGCCAATAAGGGCTATTCATTTGACGATTTTGCCGTTCTTTACCGGACCAATGCCCAGTCGCGTCTGTTTGAAGAAGCGATGATGCGTGAAGGCATTCCCTACAAGCTGATTGGGGGAACCGGTTTCTATACCCGCGCAGAAATCAGAGATATCGTAGCCTATCTGCATGTGCTCAGCAACCCTAAGGACGATATTGCCCTGCAGCGTATTATTAACGTGCCTAAACGGGGCATCGGCGCGGCCACTATCGAAAAGGTACGCGAATACGCCCAGTTCAAGGAAATCGGCCTGTCGGAAGCGATTCAGCAGGCTTCAAAGATTCCGACTCTGACCGGGGCGGCCCGGAAAAAGGTAGAAGGCTTTGGCGATTTCCTGAACGAGCTCGATCAGGCAATGGAAAAACTCCCGGTGAACGAACTCATCGAAAAGATTGTGGTAGATTCGGGCTACCAGGACATGCTCAATCAGAACAAGATGGAAAATTCCGAAAGCAGACTGGAAAACCTGCAGGAACTGATCTCGGCAGCAGCTGATTTTGCGGATAATTCGGAAGATACAAGCCTTACTGCTTTCCTTGAAACAGTGGCACTGTCTTCTGATACCGACAAATATGATCCCAATGACGGACAGGTACTGCTGATGACTCTTCACAATGCCAAGGGTCTGGAATTTCCGGTGGTCTTTATGGCCGGAATGGAAGAGGGGCTGTTCCCGCATTCCCGTTCCTACGATTCTCCGGAACAGATGGAAGAAGAACGACGGATCTGCTATGTCGGGATTACGCGGGCGCAGGAACGTCTGTATATGACCTATGCCAATGCCCGTACCATCTTCGGTAAGGTTTCACAGCAGGCGCCGTCCCAGTTCCTGAGGGAAATGCCGGCAGACTGCATCGATATTGAAGAGCACGCTGCAGTCAGACGCCCCCGGGCCACTGCGGCAGAATCAAAATCAAGATCATTTGCCGGAAATCTCCGTTCATCGGAAGAAGTCATTCATGCAGGTGTTTCCTCCGGAGAAAGCACCGACAGCTTCTCGCCCGGAGAAAAAGTACGGCATAAGAAATTCGGTATCGGTACAATTATTGAAGTCAAAAAGAACCAGCTTTCCATTGCTTTCCCGGGACTCGGGATCAAAAAACTGGACCCGGCATTTGTCAAACCGGAACAGTAAACAGAGGCTGACGATATTTCCCGGGAAAACCCGGTAGTAATGAGGACAGTATGACTGAAGAAAATACACAGGGTGAGAGCAGGGCTCTGAAGCAGGCCGGACAGCAGATCCGCTCGCTGAGCGACCGGCTGCGCGAGGCCAACAGGCATTATTATCAGGAAGATGCGCCGGAAATTTCCGATTTCGAATACGACGATATGATGCGGGAACTGATTCGCCTGGAAACAGAATTTCCACAGCTGCTGTTTCCGGATTCACCATCTCAGCGCGTTGGCGGTCAGCCGGTCGAAGGCTTTGAAAAAGTCACCTACGAAGTTCCCAAGCTGTCTCTTGCCAATGCATTTGATGCAAAGGAACTCCGGGAATTTGACCAGAGGGTCCGCAGGGCCCTTCCCGGAGAAGAAGTAGAGTACTGTCTGGAGTACAAGTTTGACGGGCTGACTGTGGTGCTGGATTATCGCGACGGACTGTTTGTCAGAGGATCCACCCGCGGAGACGGCATGGTCGGAGAAAATGTCACGGCCAATCTGAAGACCGTCAGGAGCATTCCCCTGCGGCTGACAGAGGATGTCAGCCTCGAAGTTCGCGGAGAAGTTCTTATTTACAAAGAACCCTTCGAACATCTCAATAGGGAACGTGATGAAGCGGGTGAAGCGGTTTTTGCCAATCCGAGAAACGCCGCTGCCGGTTCGCTGCGTCAGCTGGATCCGAAGCTGGCAGCATCCCGTCCGCTCGATATTTTTGTCTTTAACCTGGAAAGCACCAGCGGGACCGGACATCCCGAGATCCTGAGTCATTCGCAGTCGATGCAGTGGCTGAAGAAACTCGGATTCAAGACTTCACCGGTCACAGTCTCAAATAATATTGAAGATCTGATTCTTGAAATCGACCGGGTTGAACATGGCGGCAGACAGGAACTGGAATTTGAAATAGACGGAATGGTGATCAAGGTCAACAGCTTTGAGCAGCGGAGCAGGCTGGGCGATACAGCCAAAAGCCCGCGCTGGGCCATTGCCTACAAATTTGCTCCTGAAGAAGCCAGCACCCGTCTGAACGGGATTACTGTTCAGGTGGGCCGGACCGGGACACTTACTCCGGTGGCAGAGCTTACCCCGACTCCGCTGGCAGGCTCAGTCATCAGCAGGGCTACGCTCCACAACGAAGATTATATTGCAGAAAAGGATATCCGTATCGGTGATACGGTGTTAATCCGTAAAGCCGGCGATGTTATTCCTGAAGTGGTCGGTCCGGTAACGGCGGAACGCAGCGGTAACGAACAGGTATTCAAAATGCCGGACAGCTGTCCGGTATGCGGGTCCGAGGTTTTCCGGATTCCCGGAGAAGCGGCAGTCAAATGTCTGAACATGGACTGCCCGGCTCAGGTATTCGGACGCATCGTCCATTTTGCTTCCAGGGATGCCATGAATATAGACGGTTTGGGACCGGCCATTATCCGGCAGCTGCTGGACCGCAATATGATTACGGCTGTTACGGATATTTATAACCTGAAGGAACAGCGCGATAAACTGATTACTCTGGACAAGCTCGGAGAAAAGTCGGTAGACAAGCTGCTGGCGGCCATAGAAGCCTCAAAAGAACGTCCGTTCCATAAGCTTCTGTACGCCCTGGGCATCCCGCTGATCGGAGACCGGGCAGCAAAACTGCTGGCTTCACTTTTCGGTTCGATGAAAGCACTTGAAGAAGCGACTCCGGAAGAGATTGCCGATACCTATGATATCGGAGACAAAATGGCCGCTTCAATCCGTGATTTCTTTGAAACCCCCTCTAATCAGGCTATTATCCAGGCACTGGAGGAATACGGTCTCAACACTTCTGAGGAAGACAGCGGAGAAACTGGCGGAGCATTTACCGGTAAAACAGTCGTTTTAACCGGAACGCTGCCAACGATGGGCCGCAGGGAAGCGAAGGAGCTGCTGGAAAAGAATGGAGCCAAGGTTACCAATTCTGTTTCAAAGAAGACCGATTACGTTCTGGCGGGTGCCAGTCCCGGCTCGAAGGCAGAAAAAGCCGCCGCTCTGGGTGTTCCGCTGCTTTCAGAAGAAGAAATGCTGAAAATGCTGGGCCGATAAGGTATAATATAGAATCAGAAAAATTTCCATCGGTTTTCAACTGTACTGTAAAATTTCAAGTGTAAATCCGGTTTCTGGCCGGCCCCATTCAGTATGAAAATACTGGAGGTGGATGAAGCTTTACATACAGCTGTCAATCGAAATCAGGAATGACTCAAGGAATAAACAGATGAAAATATCAAAGGAAGAAGTGGCTTACGTAGCAGGGCTTGCCCGTCTGTCTTTTAATGAAGAAGAGACGGAAAAGCTGCAGGAAGAGCTGTCATCGGTTCTCGACTACGTAGCCGCACTTGAAAAACTAGACACCACGGATGTCAAACCGACCGAGCATGTGCTGGAACTGGTGAACGTTCTGCGTCCGGATGTCGTTGGAGAAACGCTGCCCATTGAAAAGGTACTCGCAAACGCGCCGGAATCCGAAAGCAATGCCTTCAAGGTTCCGCGGGTCATTGAGTAGTACAGGTACAGAATGAACGAATTAGCCAATAAAACAGTAACAGAACTTCACGGACTCATGGAGTCCGGAGAAGCGACACCTTCAGAAATTACCAAAGCAGTTGCAGACCGCATTGCTTCGCAGGAACCGGTCATCCAGGCCTATGTCACCACGCTTTCGGAAGAAGCGCAGAAGCAGGCGCAGGCAGACGATGAAACCGTCAAAAAAGACGGCCTGACTGGAATGCTGGATGCCATTCCCTACGCACTCAAAGACAATATGTGCACGGATGGAATTCTGACAACCTGCTCCTCCAAGATTCTCAGCAACTTTGTACCGCCATACAACTGTACAGTTTACGACAAGCTGCAGGACAAGGGCGGAATTCTTATGGGCAAGACCAATATGGACGAATTTGCCATGGGTTCTTCCTGTGAAACCTCTGCACTCAGAGACACCAAGAATCCCTGGAATATTGAATACGTTCCGGGCGGTTCCTCCGGCGGATCGGCGGCAGCCGTTGCTTCGGGCATGGCACCCTATGCACTGGGATCAGATACCGGCGGATCCATTCGTCAGCCTGCAGCCTGCTGCGGGGTAGTCGGACTCAAACCGACCTACGGGCTGGTTTCCCGTTACGGTCTGGTTGCTTTCGCATCTTCACTGGACCAGATTGGGACCTTTACCAAGGATGTCGAAGACTGCGCCATCGTAATGGACGCCATTGCCGGACACGACAAGAGGGATTCGACCTCAGTACCGGATCGGAAGATTGACTTTACCGGTGATCTCAAGAGCGGTGTCAAAGGTATGAAAATCGGGATTTCCAAAGCCTTTATGGGCGAAGGACTCCAGGATGAAATCAGAAACAGCATCGACGAAGCCTGCCATGTTTATAAAGAACTGGGTGCGGAAATCGTGGACGTGGATTTCACTATGCTCGACTATGCACTGCCGGCTTACTACCTGATCGCTTCTGCAGAAGCATCATCCAACCTGGCCCGTTATGACGGCATCCGCTACGGGGTACGTGCTGAAGACACGGGCGGACTGGTGGATCTGTATGTCAAGACCAGAACCGAAGGCTTCGGCGATGAAGTCAAACGCCGTATCATGCTCGGAACCTATGCGCTTTCTGCAGGTTATTACGATGCCTACTATAAGAAAGCCATGAAAGTCCGTACGCTCATTATCGAAGAATACAAAAAAGTCTATCAGAGCTGTGATCTGCTGCTTACACCGACGACGGCGACCACTGCGTTTAAGTTCGGAGAACGCCGCCACAATCCGCTGGAAATGTATCTGTCCGACCTGTACACAGTTCCGGTCAATATTGCAGGAACACCGGCGATTTCCGTGCCGGCCGGCCTTGCATCCAACGGTATGCCCATAGGCCTGCAGCTCATGGGACCGGCCTTCTCGGAAGCGACGATCCTCAAAGCCGCATGGGCTTATGAAGATCAGACACGCTATACGGACCTCAGAGCTCCGCTCCAGAAATAGAAACAGAGGGAATATGGAATATGATATTGTAATCGGGATGGAAATCCATGCCGAACTCGCAACAAAATCCAAAATTTTCTGCTCCTGTCCGACTCAGTTCGGAGCAGATGAAAATACACATGCCTGCCCGGTTTGCCTGGGTATGCCCGGTGTTCTGCCGGTTTTGAATGAAAAGGTCGTGGAATATGCGGCCATGGCTGGTCTGGCACTGAATTGCAAAATCGCCAATTTTTCAAAAATGGACCGGAAAAACTACTTCTATCCTGACCTGCCCAAGGCTTATCAGACCTCTCAGTTTGATCTGCCCATCTGCACCGGCGGTGTCGTTCAGATCGATACCCCGGAAGGAAAGAAAGACATCGGGATTACCCGTATTCATATCGAAGAAGATGCCGGCAAGCTCATCCATGAAGGTGCTGAAGGCACACTGGTCGATGTTAACCGCTGCGGTGTTCCGCTTATCGAAATTGTTACGGAACCTGACCTGACCAGCGCTGAAGAAGCCAGAATTTTTGCAGAAAAAATCAGAGACACCCTCGAATATACCGGCGTGTCCGACTGTAAAATGCAGGAAGGTTCGATTCGTTTCGATGTCAACCTTTCCGTCAAGCCCAAGGGCTCTGCGGAACTGGGAACCCGTACTGAAATGAAGAACCTCAACTCTTTCCGTGCGCTCATCCGTGCCGTGCAGTATGAAAGCAAACGCCAGATTATCGAAATCAAAAAGGGAAACCGCATTATCCAGGAAACACGCAAATGGGACGATGCCAAAGGTGTGTCCTCTTCCATGCGAAGCAAGGAAGAAGCTCACGATTACCGTTATTTCCCGGAACCGGACCTGGTGCCGATCGTTCTTTCCGATGAACGTATTGAAGAAATCAGAGAAGCTCTGCCGGAACTGCCGGAAGCCAAGCGCCGCCGTTATGTGGAAGTGCTGGGACTCCCGGAATACGATGCAGAAGTGCTGACCGCCAAGAAAGCACTTTCCGAATTCTTCGAAGCTGCAGCCGCTCAGATTGACGAACCCAAAATGATCTCCAACTGGCTGATGGTTGAAATTCCGCCGCTGCTGAAGGAACGTGAACTGACGGCAGAAGACATTCCCTTTGCTCCGGCTTCACTGGCCGAACTGATCGGGCTGATTTCAGACGGAACCATTTCCGGCAAAATCGCTAAAAAAGTTCTCGCGGTTATTTTTGACGAACCGGAAAAATCACCGAAGGCTGTTGTTGAAGAAAACGGCTGGGCTCAGATGAATGATACTGGAGAGCTGGAAGCGATCATTGAAAAAATCGTCGATGACAATCCTAAATCCGTAGAAGACATCGCCGGCGGCAATAAAAAGGCTTATGGATTCCTTACAGGACAGGTCATGAAGGCTACAAAAGGCCAGGCCAATCCGCAGGAAGCCAACCGCATTATCCGCGAAAAGGTGGAAGCAAAGCTTAATCAGGCGTAATAAAACACAAAATAAACAGTTTCACGGAGTTTTCAGATTAACAGAATCATCAGAATCCGGGACGGCGGAGCCGTCCCGTTTTTTATTTTCAGCCAGTTTAGGTATAATACACTTGCAAGGGGTACGGCCCCGACAGGAGACAGATAGAATGAACGAAAACGAAACAAACGGACAGTTTGTACGTCCGGATGGAAGAGCGTACGATGAGCTGCGCCCGGTAAAAGTCACAAAGAATTTCACGAAATATGCACCGGGGTCGGTTTTAATCGAATCAGGGGATACCCGGGTAATCTGTACAGCGATGACTGAAGAACGGGTTCCACCCTTTCTGCGCGGACAGGGGAAAGGCTGGGTATCCGCAGAATACTCAATGCTGCCGTCCTCGACAGATACCAGAAAAATCAGAGACCGCAGCAAGGGAAAAATTGATGGCCGCAGTAGTGAAATTCAGCGGCTGATCGGACGCAGTCTGCGTTCGGCTGTAGATCTTGAAAAACTTGGTGAACGCACAATCTGGATTGACTGCGACGTCATCCAGGCAGACGGCGGCACCAGAACCGCCTCGATTACCGGTGCTTATATTGCACTTCAGGATGCAATCCGGGAGCTGCTCGATCAGGGCCTGATTGAGGAGAATCCTGTCTCGGACAATGTAGCAGCCGTTTCAGTGGGAATCCGGGAAGGTGTACCGATCCTGGACCTGTGTTATCTGGAAGATTCCGGGGCTGAAGTCGATATGAACGTCGTGATGAACAGCAAAGGCGAAATGATCGAAATTCAGGGAACCGGCGAAGAGCGTCCCTTTACTAAGGATGAATTTGCACAGCTGATGACACTGGCGGAAAAAGGCATTGCAGAACTTACTGAAATACAACAGGCTAATACAAAGCAGGAGGACGCATGAAACTTGATAAACTGAAAATTGTCCTGGCGTCACAAAACAGGAATAAAGCCCGGGAAATACAGGAAATGCTCAATGGCAGTTATAATGTCGTAAGCATGGAAGAAATGGGCATACATAACGATCTCATCGAAAACGGCACGACCATCGAAGAGAATTCGGAATTAAAGGCCCAGCAGCTCAGACACCTGCTCGGTGATAAAAACACCATTATTATGGCAGATGATACAGGCCTGTTTGTCGATGCGCTTGATGGCGCTCCCGGAGTGTATTCGGCACGATATGCGGGGGAAGACGTGACGTTTGAGCAGAACAACGAGAAGATGCTTGAAGAAATGAAAACAGTCGCGCCTGAAAACAGGACGGCAGAATTCAGAACCTGCCTCACACTGCTCTTTCCTGGAGATTATCTGGTTACAGTAACCGGTTCGGTTCCTGGAAGCATTGCGGAAAATTACCGGGGTCAGGCAGGATTTGGATACGATCCGCTCTTTATCGAAAAATCCAGCGGAAAGACCTATGCGGAAATGAATGAACAGGAAAAGAACCGTCTCTCTCACAGACGGGCGGCTGTGGACCGTGCTATTCCGCTGCTTGACCAGTATGAAATGCGGCGCAGTACCCAGCATAATGCGGGGAAACGGTAATGCGTATCGGACTGGTCAGCGATTCACACGGCAGCAAAGACGCTCTTCTCAATGCGGTTGATGCCATCGGAGAAGCGGATCTGATCATCCATGCAGGTGATTATGCTTCTGATAGCGAATGGATTAAAGAATATGTTGGAATTCCGGTAATGTCCGTTCGTGGAAACTGTGATTTTTACGACGAAAGTTATCCGGAATTTATCGATACCAAAGTCGGCGGCCATCATCTGCTGGTGGAACACGGACACAGGCAGCATGTGAAATCCGGGATAGAAGATTTCCTGATCGATGCCAGAGCACATGAAGCAGACATTGCGGTGTTCGGCCATACTCATATTCCCCAGATTGTAGAAATCAGAGGCGTGCTGCTGGTGAACCCGGGCTCGGTTTCTCTGCCGCACGGCAGCAACAGCCCGAGCTGTGCTGTGATCACACTGGACGGTGACAGACGAAGTGCACAGATTATTGAACTGAAAGATAAAAAACGCGGATGAGCGGAAAATTCGTAAAAATGAATATGGACAGGAGTCTGTCAGATTGACAGATGATCTTATGTTTTCCACATGGATTTTCAAGTTTTCAGCATTGCTGAAAAAAATAGAAAAAAATCCGGCAGACTGTTGACAAGACTGCCGGATTTCTATATACTATCAATTGTTGCGAACAGTGCTGAAGCACAAACGCAGGCGGGTGTAGCTCAGTGGTAGAGCCCTGGCCTTCCAAGCCAGTCGCGAGGGTCCGATTCCCTTCACCCGCTCCATTTTATTCTGCGCCAATAGCTCAGTAGGATAGAGCAACGGCCTTCTAAGCCGTGTGCCCGGGGTTCGAATCCCTGTTGGCGCGCCATTTTATTTATTCCTGTCAACTTGGTGGAAGTAGTTCAGTTGGTAGAGCGCCAGATTGTGGTTCTGGTTGTCGAGGGTTCGAGTCCCTTCTTCCACCCCATTTTTTTATTCAGGGGTATAGCCAAGTCGGTAAGGCACCAGATTTTGATTCTGGCATGCGTAGGTTCGAGTCCTGCTACCCCTGCCATTTCAAAAATTAAAACGAAAAGACAGTCACCGTAAGGTGATTTTTTTATTTTTTGCTCCATTCGCCAATCTGTATATGAAAGGAATTCTATCGGACTGTTTACCAATGCAAAAAAACGGTACAACTAAAAAGACAGTGAAAATGTTTCGAAAGACTTGAAACATTTCAATTAAACCGGATAATAGAGGTAAGCATTTGATGCAGGCGTAAAGCCGGGGAGGTTTCTATGAATATTTATGATTTTACAGTCAAAAATGCCCAGGGCGAAGAAATTCCGCTTTCAGAGTATAAAGGGGATGTGGTTCTGATTGTCAATACAGCGACAGAATGCGGCTTTACCCCGCAGTATGAAGAATTGGAAGCCCTGTACGAAAAATATAAAGATCAGGGATTTGTCATCCTTGATTTTCCATGTAATCAGTTTGGACATCAGGCGCCGGGGAGTGCAGACGAAATCCATCAGTTCTGCAGCACGCGGTTTGGCGTGACATTCCCGCAGATGGCAAAGATCAGCGTGAACGGGTGCAGACAGCCAAAGCTATACAAATACCTGAAAGAACAGAAGGGATTTGAAGGCTTTAACATGGAACATCCGATTGCTCCGAAGTTTACTGAAATGCTCGGTAAGAAGGACGCGGATTATGCACAGAAGCCGGATATCAAATGGAATTTTACCAAATTCCTGATTGGCCGCGATGGCAACGTGGTTGCACGTTTCGAACCGACTGCCCCCATGGCAGATGTTGACAAAGCGGTTGAAGAACAACTCGCAGAATAAAAGATCAAACCCGGAAGCAATGTACCTGAAAAAAAGGCATGAACAGCCTCCGAAAATCAGCCGGTAGATTGAAACCGGTATACCTTTGACAGATTCGTCCATATTTGCTATTCTTATAAAGCACGTTGTTCACGTAGACTTTGTCACTTGAACGACGCTGTGCGCGGATATGGCGGAATTGGCAGACGCGCCAGATTTAGGATCTGGTGTCAATCGACGTGTGGGTTCAAGTCCCTCTATCCGCACCATATTTAAAAATTTAAATACCGCCTTTTGGCGGTATTTTTTTTATTCCTTTTTCCAATTCCAATTTCAATTCCAACATAATTCCAGATTTATCCGACATTTGCTTCTGTATCGCCACCTTAAATCTAAGTATAATGAATTCATCAAATGACATAACTAATAAGAAAACAGAATATGTAATGTAGAGTAAAGGTGATGGAATGACGATCGAATTTAATGCTGCGGATCAGACGATTACGTTAAATACTGCAGCCACAAGCTATCAGATCAAGATTTCTCCCGAAGGGGTTCTCCTGCATACCTGGTATGGAGAAAAGACTGCGGGCGACATGAGTTATCAGATTAATTACCGGGACCGTGGTTTCGCCGGACAGATTGATGACTTCGGAAGTGACCGTACAAAATCTCTGGATGTACTGCCTCAGGAATATCCGGGGACGGCGACCGGAGATTTCAGGAAACCGGCGGTTGATCTCTCAGATCATACGGGCCCTGTCGGAACAGATTTCAGATATGTCTCGCACCGTATCGTTGACGGCAAGTACAGTCTGTCAGATCTGCCTGCTGTATATGGCAGCAGGGAACAAGCGCAGACACTGGAGATTCTGGTAATGGACGCAGTCAGCGGGGCAGAGATAACACTGCTTTACAGTGTCTTTCCGGAGACAGACATGATTACCAGAGCAGCAGTCCTGCACAATGCAGGAAATAAAAGGCTGATCGTAAACCAGGCGGCCAGTGCCAGCATGGATATTCTGCATGGCGATTATGATCTGATTCATTTCTACGGTTCCCAGGGTGCGGAAAGGCAGCTGGAACGCAGCAGAGTCGGTCATTCTCAGACTACAGTTAAAAGCAGGAGAGG
>JBMNSG010000012.1:0-36272 GCA_050945075.1 Eubacteriaceae bacterium
AGAGATCCGGGATCTCGAAAACAGTGGCCGAAAAGTCTGTATGGTTGGCGACGGCATCAATGACGCACCGGCTCTGAAAAGCGCCTGGGCCGGCATTGCCATGGGTGGAATCGGCAGTGATATCGCAATGGAATCGGCTGATGCTGTTCTGGTCAGCGATGACATCCAGAACCTGCCTTACCTGTTTTACCTGACCCGGAAGTCCATGACGAAAATCAGGCAGAATATTATCATTTCCATGGCCATCAATTTTACGGCTATCCTGTTGTCCGCCGGTGGTTTTCTTGTTCCGGTAACAGCGGCACTGGTTCATAATTTCGGTTCCGTCTTCGTTGTCATAAATGCCGCTATGCTGCTGCGTGAGAAAAAGAAAGATCCGGGCAGTCTGAAGACTGGAACCGTGATTAACACGATTGAAAGTAATATTCAGCTGTAATAAAAAAGGTTCATGAATCGGCTTATCCGGTCCATGAACCTTTTCTATTTAACCTGCTCCCCGTTTTTATCATATATTCCGATATAGCGGTTATCTTTGAGAATATTAATGAACTTGATCAGTCTGGGATAAAGCGGCTCTGCCTTTTCACCATACTTCCGTTTCATATATTTCCCGAGGTCTCCGACGTCCCGTTTGCCGTTAATACCAAGCCAGACATAGCTTGAATAATCGTCCAGATGGATATAGCTTTCCTCCGGGCGCTGGAACCACTTCTGTGCCAGTTTATTGAAAGCACCAATATTCGGCACAGTAATCGTGACGAGCCCGTTATCATCCGACGAATATTTAAGCTTCGGATTACGGGTCGGAATAAGCTCCAGATAGTTTTCATCTTTTGTCAGTTTTCTTGCCATACTCATTCACCTCCGGATTCCCCGGAAAATCAAAACTGTCCCGTCTTGCGGCGGGACAGTCAGTTGTAAGTCTATAGTAATCAGTCAGCGATTTCTTCTTTTAATTCTCCGCCGTCGATACCGTCATCCTTACCCTTCTTCGCATAGAAGAAAATACTCCAGACGAGAAGTGCACAGAAAACGATCGAACCGACCCATCCCAGATTGAAGACACCTGACAGATTGATAATATCTGCAAAGGTACCCGAACCAACCGGGATAATGTTAAAGATCGCGAGAAGAATACCGAGCAGCCCTTCACCGGCAATCAGACCGGAGGTATACAGCAGAGCGGAATTAACCATGCCGCTGCGTTCCTTTTCGGTAACGCCTTTCTTCTTTTCGACAACGAGACGTACCAGACCACCGATCATAATACCAGCAGAAGTCTGAACCGGCAGGTACATACCGACTGCAACCGGCATAACCGGAATTCCCAGCATTTCAATCACAAAGGCGATAAATACGCCGATGAATACCAGTGTCCAGGGCAGGTTGCCTTCCATAACACCTTCGACAACAATCTTCATCAGATTGGCCTGCGGTGCAGGAAGTTCGGCAGAACCAAAGCCCCAAGCTGCATTCAGCAGATACAGGACGCCGCCGATGACGACTGCAGAAGCAACAACCCCGATCAGTTCCCCGATCTGCTGTTTCTTCGGCGTTGCACCGACAATATAACCTGTTTCCAGGTCCTGTGAAGTATCGCCGGAAATAGCTGCGATGACAGCAATAATGGAACCAACAGCAATAGCTGCAACCATTCCGTCATGTCCGGTCATACCGGTAGCCTTGAAAATAATGGTTGTAAACAGCAGTGTTGCGATGGTCATCCCTGAAACCGGGTTGTTGGAGCTTCCGATCAGTCCGACAATACGAGCTGATACAGTAGCAAAGAAGAACCCGAATACAGCGATCAGAACAGCTCCCAGCAGGTTAACCGGAATAGCCGGAACCAGCCAGATAATCAGCACGACGATGACGACCAGAATGCCGACAACCTTCATGTTCATATCCTGTTCAGTTCTCAGGAGCGTTCCATTACCCTTGACATTGTATTCGCCAAGCGCGCTTTTGAATGTAGTGACAATAAGCGGCAGCGATTTGATCAGACTCATGATCCCGCCGCAGGCAACCGCACCGGCGCCGATGTAGCGAACATAATTGGACCAGATCTGACTGGGTTCCATCTGGTTGATGGCGATGGTGCCCGGGAAGATAATGCTGTCTCCGCCAAATGTGGCCAGAGCAGGCATCAGAGCCAGCCAGGAGAGAACACCGCCGGCAAACATATACGACGAAATTTTCGGTCCGCAGATGTAGCCGACACCGACCAGAGCCGGGAGTACTGAGGTACCGAAAGCCGATCCCTTGTAAACCGGGATATCCCAGGAAATTTCGGACGGGAAGATCATCAGGCCGTCTGAAATAAATTTGTAGGCAGCAGCAATACCGAGTCCGGAGAAAACGACAGATGCTTTGGATCCGCCTTCTTCACCTGCCAGCAGAACTTCTGCACATGCAGTTCCTTCAGGATACATCAGGACGCCGTGTTCTTTAACGATCAGCGCCTGACGAAGCGGGATCATGAAAAGAACACCGAGGAAACCGCCGCACAGGGAAATCATTGACATTTCCAGCAGTGACGGAGTGGCTGTTCCCCATTCCTGTGCCCAGATAAACAGTGCAGGCAGTGTAAAGATAACGCCTGCTGCGAGTGATTCACCTGCAGAACCGATGGTCTGAACCAGATTGTTCTCCAGAATTGAATCTTTTTTCATAATAACCCGGATTACGCCCATTGAAATAACGGCTGCCGGGATTGAGGCAGATATGGTAAGCCCTACCTTCAGACCGAGGTATGCATTGGCGGCGCCAAATACGATAGCCAGAATAATACCGAGGATGACAGATGTCGCTGTCATTTCAGGCATAACACGGTCTGCGGAGATATACGGCTTAAAGCTGCTTCTCTCTTTGTCCAAAAAAAAACCCCCTGTGTTATTTTGCGCCCAGGGCTGCAATCGCTTCAGCCATGATACGCATATTTGCATTCAGGTCGTCGACCGGCCAGTATTCATTGGTCTGGTGACACATATTCGGTTCCCCCGGGAAAAGGATCCCGAACGCGACTGCATTATCAAATGCACGCGCATAGGTTCCGCCGCCGAGTGAAATCGGTTCTGCATCTTCACCGGTAACATCCTGGTAGACCTTTAAAAGCTTCTGAACGAGTTCGGAATTCTTGTCTACATAAAGAGGTGCTACATTTTTGGTGATTTCGACCGTAAAACCAAGTGGTTCGACTGCCTGACGAATGCTTTCTGCAAAATCTTCACCCTTTAAGGTGACAGGATAGCGGATATCGCATTCCAATTCGGCACCGTCTGCATCTACATGAGCTACAGCCGGATTAAAAGTCAATTCGCCGGAAACATCATCCGAAACATCAATTCCAAGTCCTTTTGTGTCCGCAATATCGAGAAGATCCAGGAACGGGTGTTTAACACCTTCCTGTTCCAGAAGTTTTCCGAGCTTGAGCAGCGCGTTGTCTCCTTTAAAAGGTTCCATCGCGTGTGCCGGAGTTCCTTTGGCCTGGTACTTCTTTCCGCCGGCTTCTGCATGTGCTTCTGCAGGGACAATATTGATGACCGTACCTGAATCGAAAGTCAGATCGTCTCCTTTAAGACCGGGCTTTGAGGCGATTTTCACACCAAGAATGCCCTTTTCTGCGAAAATGACCGGATAATCAGCATCGGGAGAGAACGAACAGGTCGGGATTTCTTCGGTTTCCTTGTAACGCGCCATACAGCGCCAGAGCCCGTTTTCTTCATCCCCGCCTACAATCAGACGGATTCTGCGGTCAAGCGGAATTCCGGAATCCGCAACAGCTTTCATCGCGTATAACGCTGCTATTGCCGGACCCTTGTCATCGTTGGTTCCTCGTCCATAAATCCTGCCGTCTTCGACCGTTGCGTCGAATGGTTTGTATTCCCAGCCTTCACTGACAGGTACTGTATCGACATGCGCAAGGATACCGACCATTTCGTCGCTGTCTTCATTGCCCATTTCGACCCAGCCACACATCCCGCCGATATTACTGGTTCTGAAGCCAAAGCTTTTCCCCAGCTCCAGAACATAGTTGATCGCTTTGTTAATGTTTTCCCCGAGTGGTGCTTCCTCCGTTACCGGACCCGCGTCTCCGCTGGTGCTTTCGATTTGAAGAAGACCTCTGAGCGATTCGATCACCTGATCCTGATCCGCAAATTTTGTAATCTGCGAATTTTTTACTGCTGTCTGTGTCATATTTTCACCTGAACTTTCGGCTTGCTGAATCCTTTAACAGTTTAAACTGCTGCCGTTTTTTGCGTCTTTAATTATACAGTTTATCTTTAACCCTGTCTATCTCAGGAGCCGTTTCGATACATTGTAAAGGCAATCCGTGATATGTAATCGTTTCTATTTGTTTTAAATTGAATACCTGATTATATTTCCCCGCAGGCATTCTATATTTCGTTATACAGATTCTGTCTGTTCCATTCAAGAAACATTATGATGATTCTGATATACTTATTTGTCAGTAATTTTGAGTTGTTTCTGCCAATTCATTCGCATTAAACCTGTCCCTTACCGGACAATACGGAGATATAAATGGAAATCAAGGAACTGAACAGTCTGAAAAGTACGGTCGCCCTCAATAATGGTATCGAAATGCCGATACTCGGATACGGAACTTATTTAACACCTGCAGAAGAAACCAGAGAAGCAGTCGGAAATGCTCTGCAAGCAGGCTACCGTCATATTGATACAGCAGCAGTATATGGAAATGAAGCCGCCGTCGGTGAAGCAATTCGTGAAAGCGGCATCCCCAGGGAACAGATTTTTGTGACCACCAAATTATGAAATACAAATCGCGGCTACCGCAGCGCCACCGATGCCTTTAACCGTTCACTGGAGACACTCCAGCTTGATTATCTGGATTTGTATCTGATTCACTGGCCTGCAAACAAAAAGCAGTTCGGTCTGGAAGCGGGCGGAATCAATGCCGAAACCTGGCAGGCATTCGAAGATCTGTACAAACAGGGCCGGGTGCGTGCAATTGGTCTGTCCAATTTTCTTACACATCACATTCAGGCATTATACGAAACAGCAACCGTCAATCCTCAGGTCAATCAGATTGAATGCCACCCCGGTTTTCTGCAGCAGGACACCGTCAGCTTTTGTCTGGACAATGATATTCTGCCGGAAGCCTGGAGCCCGCTCGGAAGACGTGCGGTTCTCGATAACAGAGTTCTTGCGGAAATCGGAACTGCACATCAGAAGACAGCGGCCCAGATTGCATTGAGATGGGAACTCCAGCATAATGTGGTTCCCCTTCCAAAAACAGTTCATAAAAAACGGATGATTGAAAACGCGAATCTCTTTGACTTTGAACTGAGTTCCGTGGAAATGCAGCGCATCGATGACCTTCCGTTTATGGGACAGGGCAAAAATCCTGACACTATTGATTTTTAAAGAGTTTACGTGTTATTCTCAACCTGCATACAGTATTTTAATAAGAAAAGACGCAGATTTTACGATCTGCGCCATTTTTTTTGCAAACATTTTGATATAATAATAAAAAATTACTAACCAGAAAAATCCCGTTTATACAATTAAATGACCAATAATACTCTGTTTCTGAGGCGGAATTCCTGCAATAAAAAAAGCTCCGTTTCCGGAGCTGAAATTTCAAGGGGAGACCCGGAGGGGGGTCCGGGTCTGAAGTAAAGGGATTGTATGATCAAATATGCAAATTCGAATCACAAGTTTAGTATAGAGAATTTTATTTAAAATTACCTAAATATTTATGAAATTTTTCATATAAATGTAAATATGTAAATTGTATACAGTTACATTTTCAGAGACGTCAACCGGGAGAGAAAATGGATAATCTTTCACCTTTATTTATATCGCTTAAAACAGCAGGCATGTCGACGCTGCTCAGTTTTTTTCTGGGCATTCTCATCGCCTGGGGCGTCGTTTCTATGCCGCGGCGCTGGCAGGGACTGGTAGATGGTGTCCTGACACTGCCACTGGTCCTGCCACCAACCGTTACCGGTTTTTTTCTGCTGCTTATTTTCGGAAAGAACTCACCAGTCGGTCGTTTCCTGCTGTCTATTGGCATTAAAGTAGTCTTTACTGTCACCGGTGCCGTCATTGCTGCTTTTGTGGTTTCGTTTCCATTAATGTACAGAACCGTCAAAGCCGCACTGGAACAGATCGACCCCGATCTGATTTATGCAGGGCGTACACTTGGGATGTCTGAATCATCCATTTTCAGACGGGTAATGATTCCTGCCGCTCTTCCCGGAATCGGAGCCGGGCTCGTTTTGTCATTTGCCCGGGCTCTGGGTGAATTCGGGGCAACGCTGATGATTGCCGGCAACCTGCCCGGTAAAACACAGACTGTTTCCCTCATGATCTATACGGCCACTGCAGCCGGGGATATGGATCTGGCCATGAAATGGGTGGCTGTTATCGTAGTGATTTCGCTCTCGTCAATCGGGCTCATGAACCTGTGGATTGATAAAAGCAGAAAGGGACGCAAATCATGAGTTTTGATATCAGCATCAGACGAAAAACCGGTTCCTTTACGTTGAATGTCGATCTGAAAAGCAGTTCTCCCGGTACAACCGGTCTGCTGGGCGCCTCAGGATGCGGTAAATCGATGACCCTGAAGTGCATCGCCGGAATCATCAAACCGGACTCCGGTCATATTATCGTCAATGACAGAGTTTATTTCGACTCTGATAAAAAGATAAATCTCAAGTCTCAACAGCGCAACGTCGGTTTTCTGTTTCAGAACTATGCCCTGTTCCCCAATATGACTGTCCGGGACAATATCCGGGCCGGGATTCCAAAAGACCGCTTCTCTGAAGATGGCTTCCGGGAACAGATTGAACTTTTTGAACTGGGAGGACTTGAGGATCGTTATCCTTCCCAGCTTTCCGGCGGACAGCAGCAGCGCGCCGCCCTGGCAAGAATCTTTATCCGCAACCCGGAAATTCTGATGCTGGACGAGCCTTTTTCAGCGCTGGATACGGCACTCAGATGGTCGCTTCAACAAAAAATGGCGGATATTCTGCCCCGTTATCATAATTCGGTACTGTTCGTTTCTCATTCACGGGATGAAATTTATATGCTGTGCGATGAAGCGGGTGTTATGTCAGAAGGCAGGATCGTAACCTTCGGCAACATCCAGACACTTTTTGACAAACCGAAAACCAGAGCCGGTCTTGAACTGACCGGAGTTAAAAATATTTCGAATATCAGCTGGATTGACGACAGCCACTTTCATGCAAATGACTGGAACTGGGATTTTGAATGCCCCCGCATGACCGGCACCGACTGCGTGGGCATACGTGCCCATTACTTTGTCCCATGCTCCGGCGATGCGATAAATGCCATACCTGTTGAAGTGGTGACCATCATTAACGAGCCTTTCGCTTCCAATATCCTGTTCAAGCCAAAGGGCTGCAACAGCAGGCGTACGATGTGCTGGAGAGTCGGTCACGAACACATTGAGAAAATCAGTGAATGGCCGGAGTTTCTATCCATCAGCCCTGACAATCTGCTGCTGGCGGAAAACCGGCAGCAATCCTGATCCCTGGTTAATAACCGGACATCATTTCTGATTCCGGAAAATATATTTAAGGAGTTATTCTTATGAAGAAACGAATTACGGCAATTGTTCTGGTGCTGGCATGTGTACTGATGCTGGCCGGATGCGGAAGTTCAACTGACAACACCTCAGCGGATCTGACCATTTCTGCGGCTGCCAGCCTGAAAAATGTAATGAGTGAAATTGAGACGAAATTCAACGAAAAGTATCCGAACATCAAGCTCACGTTTAATTACGGCGGCTCCGGTGACCTGCAGAAACAGATCGAAAACGGTTCTCCGACCAACTTCTTTATTTCTGCCGCTCAGAAACAAATGGACGCGCTGGAAGACGAAGGTATGATCGAAACCGATTCTCGCCAGGATCTTGTGGAAAACAAGCTGGTCCTGATTGCACCAAAGGATTCTACAACTGTCACTTCGATTGACAGCCTGGCTAATGATGATGTTGCCATTGTCGCCCTTGGTGAACCCAGCTCGGTTCCGGCAGGCCAGTACGCGGAAGAAGCCCTGAAGAGCCTCAATCTGTATGATGCGGTATCATCAAAAGCCGTTTATGCGAAAGACGTCACACAGGTTCTGACGTATGTCGCCAATGGTGAAGCCGATGCAGGCGTCGTCTATAAGACAGATGCCATTTCCAATGATAATGTTAAGATTGTCGCGGAATTCCCTGCAGACAGTTATACAGCAGTCGTTTATCCTATGGCTATTATCAAAGACAGCGAAAATCAGGATGCAACCAAGAAGTTTGAAGAATTCCTGACTACAGACGAAGCCAAACAGATTTTTGAAAACTACGGTTTTACACCGGTAGAAAGCAAATAAAAAAAGTGCTTCCCGAAAGGGAAGCACTTTTTTCAGTCTTCAACGCCAATCATAACATTGGTTGCCTTAACGATGGCATAGCATTCCATACCCACTTTGAGATCCAGCGCTTTTACCGCATCAATGGTAATGGTAGAAGCCATCTTCTGACCTCCCCCGATATCCAGTTTGATGACAGCATTCACTGCTCCCATTTCAATTTCCGTAATGGTTCCTTTTAACTGATTACGTGCACTGAGTTTCATTCGCTTTTTTCCCTCCAGTTATTAATATTAGAATTATACAATGAACGGTACAATTACCGAAAATTTATAGTTCTTATCACAGAATAGATAATTCAGATCATGATCAAAACCGCAAGTAAGGAAAAGCTGAAATCTGCAAAATAGTATATAAAGAAGTCAGACAGGAGGACGGTACGCTTATGCAGCAACATATGCAATACCAGGAAGCCATGCAAAAATGCAGGGATTATATCACAGAGCATCTTGACAGCAGGATCAGCGCTCAGGATCTGGCAGATCTGTGCGGATATTCACTTTATCATTTCTGTCATGTATTCCGGGCCTGCTTTGACATGGCCCCCGGAGAATACATCCGCAAACAGAAACTGAAAGCTGCAGCTGCAGACATCCGAAGCGGTGCCGGTATTACCGAAACGGCTCTTGCCAGCGGATTTGATACCCCGTCCGGATTTTCAAAAGCTTTTAAACGGGAGTTCGGAATCAGTGCACAGCAGTACCGGTTAAACTGTCAGAAAACAGGAGGCAGCATCATGAAGGTTGATATCAGACAACAGGACGCAAAAAGAGCATTGGGCTACAATATTCCGGAACCAGACGTCAGGAACAATGTAAATGATCCGGCCTACTGGGAAACCATTGATTTTAAACAATATCCAGACTTTCCGGAAGGTGCTGAAAATAAAGGTGATATTGGCATGTTTATGCACCCTGACCAGAACAGCGGGGATCTTTATTATTTCTTCGGTTTTGAAACAGACCTGACACCAGTACCGGACGGTTTTCATGAGATCGTCATTCCGGACGGTGAATACGCATTCTTTGATACAGAAATTGACCCGGCTTCCTATAGTCGTGAAAGCGCAGCCAGAGCCGTAAAAGACGCCTGGAAAGAAATCTTCACAGAATGGTTCGACAGCCAGAAACAATATGCTTTTAACGAAGCCGGCATGTGTTACGAATACTATAAAGGCGATCAAGCCTGGGTCGTAATCCCGGTAAAAGAAGCATAACCGGAAAGCAGGCAAATTGGCGGCGAATACTTAATGTAACCCGTCCCGGGACAGAAGCAGAAAATACATCCGTCAATGAAAAAGCCTCCAGCCGGCGGCAGACGAAATTACCCGTCTGTTGCGGTTGAAGGCTCTTTTTATCTGCTGCTCAAGTCAAAGTGTGCAGCATGATTATTATTTATTCTGTGCTTCCCTCTTTCTGTTCACAATGACCAGCGTCCCTGCTGCAGCTGCACACAATGCCAGCATCAGGATATAGGCTGGATAAGCTTCTTCAATACCGGTTCCTGCATTCGCAGACGTCCCTGAAACAGCAGCGGCTGTTCCGGAATCTGTTCCGGTTGTACTTGTGGCACCAGCTGTGCCGGAATCTGTTCCGGTTGTCTGGCCCTGCGAACCGGAGCTGCTGTCCTGTTTTTTGCTGTCGTCCGGATTGGTGGAAGCAGTGGCAATCCTGTCAATACTGGCTTTGGCATTTTTCAGAGCGCTCTGCACGTCTTCGGCTGTTGTGGCATCTTCAATCGTCTGTTTGCCCAGAGTGATGCAGGCATCCAGTTGTTCGCGGCCATCTTTGCTGTACTGAACAGGATCTTTATAATTTTCCAGTTCCGAAATGGCATCTTCTTTTATCTTCAGTAATGTGGTCTGTGCAACAGCATTGTTCAGTCTGGTGACGAGACTGCTGTCAACCAGCTGCTGCTGACTGTCAGTCAGTGCATTAAATGCAGTCTGAGCTGCATCCGCTGCATCTTTGTCGCCCGCCGTCAGTTTGTCTTCTGCCGGGAGATTACGGATCATATCCGCAACTGCATCTGCGGCCGCCTAGTCTGCTTCCAGAGCAGAGATTCTGTCTTTGGCTGCGTTAAGCTTATCCAGACTTTCCTGCGGGAAGGCTGCTTTCTGATCGTCGGTCAGATTGTCGTAGGCATCTGCTGCATTCCGGACGGCCTGAGCATCGTCCAGAGTCAGGTCCTGAGTATCCTTCAGACCGTTTACGGCCGCTTCTACTGTTTCAACAGCGGCTTCGTCCGGGGTCTTCAGATCGATGTAGGCGATGTAGGGTGATGCTTCACCCTGCTGTACAATCACTCTGATGGTTCTGTGAGTCGGCAGTGCTTCATAGCTGCGGGTAGTGGTGCGCTGTCCGTTAATATAGACATTGGCATCTGCCGGAGCATCAACACTCACATCAAAGGCACCGTCTGCTAGGACTTCGTACTGATTTGTATCTGATGTCAGATTAATTTTCGTTCCTGCAACCGTGATTGAAGAAGGTGCTTCGGTCACACCAACGTCTGAATCCGCTTTGTTCTTTGTTGCTGTTGCGTTTCTGACTTCTGTGGACTTTTCACCAATGGCACCTGCGTAAATATTAGACGCGGTTCCGACTTTCACGTACTGGACACTGTCGAGTTTAACCGGGTTGCCATCTGCATCAACTGCCCATTCGAGGTCAAACATACCGTCTTTCTTAGCTGTGTTTCCGTCATATGGGTTATCTGCTGTCGCATAGGAACCTGTAGAATGGGTGTCTACGTAACCGAAATCCGGGTAGGCTGCTGCAGAACTGCCGTATGGATCCTTGCTGTTGGCAACCAGATGCAGTCCGCTTACAGTCAGGCTGTTCTGATTTTCATCATTCCAGCTGTAATAAGGATAGTACAGGCTGTTGGGATAATTGTAGTTTTCCCCGCTGGTTCCGTCACTTGCTGTCCATGCCGATTTTCCGGAAGCGGTCTTCGTATAGGTCATCGTGTAGTTCCAGTCCGCTTCATCATCGTAGTGAACGGAGCCAGCCAGATAGTACCAGTTCACGCCATCCTGTGAGACCTGAACCCAGCCGGGTTCGGATGCTCCCTGCATATCTGCAAAGGCATTCCCCTGGATGATCATATCGATCCCGTAGGGATTTGTCGGGTCATCTGTAATGGGCGTGTCGAATTTATACGTAATAGATCCGCCGAAATTGCCCAGTGAGAGCACGCTGCCGCCCATGGCCGAACTGTTATCCGCCGTGCCGATGAGTGTCTTTTCAGGATCCCGTCCGTAGCTGCTTGAATTGGTATACTGGCTGCCCAGGCACAGATATTCGACAATGGAACTTGCTGAAACACCTTCCGTTCCTTTACGGTTGAAGTTAAAGGTGTAGGAATAGGTTGTCTTTCCGTCTGCTGATGTCAGGAAAACATAAAGCATATTGTTTGATGCATTTGGTGTGGAAACATTCACCGTATATGTTGTTTCAGTATCACCTGCTGTGCCGGAAATCTCTGTTTTTGTTCCCCAGCTTGAATTAGATGTAGTTACTTTATAACCGTTTGGTACAGTGAACGTGAAATTACTGGACGTTGCATCTCCGTTAATGAGCAGACTCTGGCTGTAACTGTCGGAACTGAATCCCGGCGCATAGAAAGAACCATTATCCGCGGAAGCGGAGGTAACCTTCATGTCTGCAGAATCGGCTTCGACCTTATGGATAGTCAGCGTGTAAGTCGCTTCCGGATTCTGGTAGGGATCTGTTCCTGCAGCTGTATCATCTGCATATTTCTGGGAAGAAACAACCTTGAATTCTACTGTCGTTGTATCCCCGGTCGTGCCGACCGCAATATCAGATGTTTTATAACCGCTGGTTGCAGTACCACGCGTGCTGTAAACAAAGCCTTTGTCTTCTCCGTTTACATACATCTTGACCTTTTCAAACTGATCCCCGAAAATCGGACTCAGATTTACATTGGTTGTATCCGCGAAAACATAGGTATCGTAATGATAAACATTCTGACTCCAGCCGGTAGTCGAAGAAACCTGCCCATCCAGATTTCTGAATATTGTGCCTTCCTGATTTCCCTTATACAGCGGATAACTGCTGGCAGAAAGTCCATCCGGATAAACATACATACCGGTTACAGTGGTGGTAGCGCTGTAGGGTTTGGTAATCGTAAAGGTATAGGTGCTGCTGTTGTCTGCATCTTCTTTATCTGTCAGAATAATTTTTACCGTGTTTTCTCCGGCAACCAGATAATTAACAGACTGGCAGACCTTTCCGCTGGTCAGTGTACTCTGTACGGTTTTACCAGTGGTATCCTGATATTCGACCACGCCTGTCTGCTTATCACTGTCAAACACAGGCGTAAAGTAGAAACTGCTGACATTCCCCGTCAGGCTGTAGGTTTCCTTTGTCGGATAGAATTCATCATCACCTGAAGCCCATCCATAGGTACGGTAGTCGTTGAGTGTCAGATCCTGCAGATACGGTACACCTTCTCCGCTGGCTTCCAGTTCAATGCATCCCTGTACCGGGTTTAACAGTGAAGATCTGGAGGATTTCGCATAAATGGTAAACGGTCCTGCTTTATGAGCCGTAACAACACCGTTCTGGTCCACGCTGGCGACAAGATCGTCACTTGAACTCCATGTGAATGTTTCATCCGATGTTTCGCCGTACGCATTTAATGACAGTGTGGCATCCTGACCTTTCGTCAGGGTAATGGTATGCGAGGCATCCGCATCTGCCGTCTGAACGGCCACACCGGTTACATTGATCTGTGCCGTATCGGAATTATTGTCATTAAGCGTGCTTTTAACAGTCAGAGTAGTGGTACCCGGCTTTTTCGGTGTGATATAAATCGTCGAGCCGTCCCGCCTGCATGATGCAATATCGGGATCACTCACTTCTACTGTACATAAATCACTGTATGTAGAATCCGTAAGAGTCAGGGATACTTCACGAATCTTTCCGTTCTGAGGCAGAGGTGCGTCAATAGAATCCTGACTGAGCTGGATATTGGCCGGCACGACCATCACACTGAAGGAAGTACTCTGTCCGTCTGCGGTTGTCGCGGTAATATCCGGATATATAGTGGATTTGATATTCTCTTTGTTAAAAGTCACTTTCCCGGTTTGATCGACACTCAGATACTTGCTCTGATAAGAAGACACTGACCAGGTTACAGTCTGGTCTGCACTTGCAGGCGATACGTCCGCCTTGAGCTGGATGGAAGCTTTATCATCCATGAAATAGTAGTAACGGTTATTTGAAGCATTCAGGTAAACAGGCTGTCCCGCTGCCGGGGTAACAGTCGCAGAGGATGCCGCAGTAATGGCAACAGCTATCGTATGCACCGGTGAATAATCGGTGCCGTCATAAGCCTGCAAAGCATAAGAATGCGTACCAATTGTTGCATTGGAAACTTCTATTGTCTGAGAAGGAGTACCCCATCCAGTCAGTTCAACAGGATCTGCCCCGTCAATACTGACATAATACGTAAGGGTATCTCCGTCACTATCTTTCGGATAATCAAAATAACTGTCAACCTTTAAATAATCATAGGATGAGCTGCTCTTCATTGCTTTATATTGAAGAAGTTCTGATGACCCTACACCATCTTTCAGTTTCGGAGCGGTATTCTTAGTTAGATTAACTGTGTAGGATTCTGACTGTGCATAACCATCACTGGCGGTAAATACCAGTTTTGCGGAGCCATCGCTGTAGGTATAATCTGCATCCACCGTTTTCGCGTCTCCATCATTAACAGAGACCGAATATGTGAGATTGTCTTGATCCGCATCTGTGAAAATATCGTCCAGATTCACGGAATAATTCCCATTGGCACTTATTTTGACGTCTTCTGACTGTTTAACACCATCTGCAAGAGCCGGCGCATGATTGTCAGGATTATCCACAACTACCTTGATATTATAAGTGACACCCGGAACGCTGGCACCGGTTCCGCCTGCCTGATTGTTCATCGATGGCCATGAAGGATCTCCGCAGGTCACCTTGATAACTGTTCCGTTCTGGACCGGAACAGAAGATGTTCTCTTATATTCCGTATCACCGACAAAAGTCTTGACCAGGAAATTCTTGTTGGCTGCCGTCGGGGTAACCAGGACTGAAGCCGTTCCCTTTGGAACAGTCAGTGTGTAGTCATTAACCGAGCTGTCAAAGCTTTGATTTAAAGCTCCTGCACTAAAAGTAAGATCCTGCAGGGTTTTGGTATTGTTGCCCCAGCTGCTGCCCAGATCTTCCCCCATATTAACGGAATACGTGATTGCAATCTGGTCGCCTG
Organism: Eubacteriaceae bacterium; assembly: GCA_050945075.1. Taxonomy (GTDB): domain Bacteria; phylum Bacillota; class Clostridia; order Eubacteriales; family Eubacteriaceae; genus UBA7485. Next base: position 14,704 of record JBMNSG010000012.1, read on the forward strand.
ACTGTAAAGTACCGGCTGCAACCGTAAATCCGCCAAAGCCTTCATTTGTAAACCAGTCATTCAGCGTCCCCATCCATCCGGACATGGATCCGCCGTCCATTGCTTTGAGACCGTTTATTTCGCTGATATAATTACTATCCGCGCCGGTCTGTGAATAACTGCCCAGTGCATCCACCACACAGGTCATCATGGTTGAATCGTCATTGAGATCCACCCATTTATCCACAAGCACTCCATCCCAGGCGGCACCGTCTGACTTGCTGTAGGTATTGTTTTCCACAATAACCCTGACCTGGTTTTCATGCGTTTCCGTCGCGCCGACTCCGGCAATCGGAATCAGGCATAAAACTGCCAGTACCACCAGAACAGCGGTAATCCATTGTTTCAAATGCTTCATTTCATCCCTTTTCTTTCTGCTAATGTCTGTTTATTGTGTCCGGGGTTTGAAAACGACAGGACTCACCAGCTCTGATGAGCCCTGTTTTGAATACAAGATACTGTCTGTTTACTGTTCTTCCTGTTCCTTCTTTCCCTTTAATGCAACCATTGTTCCTGCTGCAGCTGCACATAATGCCAGCATCAGGATATAAGCCGGATAGGCATCTTCAATACCGGTTCCGGCATTAGAAGACGTTCCAGATGCGGATCCGGTTGATGTTCCGGCTGTTGCAGAATCAGTGCCTGTTGTCTGGTCCTGTCCTTTTTCCGGTGTTGCAGCTTTCTTCTGTCCGATCAGAACAAAATCTGACGTACTGTCTGTTATAAAGCTGATCGTACCGTTGCTGTAGCTAACAGAGAGCGCATCTGAAATTCCATCTTCGTTGATATGTACAATCTTTAATGTAGATACGTCATAAGCATCTGTATCGTACGGGAAGGACACCTTTAACTGTCCTTCATAGCCGGTTACTTCCAGATTGAATGGCATCAGGATCTGGTCGTCCGGATAATTCTTCTGTACACTCGCCAGTGTTGCTGCACTGACCTGCGCACCGGCTGTTACTTTGGCATCATATGGAAGTGATGAACCGTCCGCCTTAGTCACTGTGTAAATTGTTCCGTCAGAAAGCTTCACCTGATGATTTTCGGCTGCTTTATCGACTGCAGCCTGCGTGGCAGCTGCTGTAATCTTGCTCACCTTTGCTCTGGCCGTATCACTGAGCTTGTCATAAGCGGCTTTCATGGCATCCATACTGGTACCGATATTACCGTCATTGGCTTTGATTGCTGCATTGGCTGCATCCACCAGTTTCTGATAATCACTGACTTCTGTATCAACCTTCAACTGTGCCAGTTTGTCTTTGGCATCGGTCAGTGTCTTGAGAGTATCTGCTGTAATCAGAGCTTTCTGATCATCTGTCAGGCTGTTATAAGACTGTTCGGCGTCATTAATGCTGTTTTCGCTGTTCAAAGTAACTTCACCGATAGCATTGATTTTAGCTGTTACTGCATCGGCGGCCGCCTGATTGTCCGCTACAATCTGCTGGATTGCTTTTTCGGCATTTTCCAGTTTTTGCAGTGTTTCTGCAGTGACCAGTTTCTTCTGATCGTCTGTCAACGCATCGTAACCGGTTCTTGCCGCTTCGACTGCAGACTTGTCTGACAGAGTCACTGTATCCGGAAGCTTGTTAATAACCGCTGTTACAGCATCTGCCTGCTGCTGGTCATCTGCCTGCTGCTGGAGATTCTGTATGGTTTCTTTCGCTTTGTTCAGTTTACTGAGATCCGCCTGGGAGACATATTGCTTTTGCGCATCCGTCAGCTTTTCATAATCGCCGCTGATTTTCGCAACAGTCGGTGAATCGCTGAGTGTCAGATTGTCCACATCCAGATTCTGAATTCTCTGACTGATGGCTGCTGCTGCAGCCTTGTCTGCCTTAATCTGATTCGCCGCTGTTACTGCACCGTCAAGCTTGCTCTTGTTGGTAACCAGAGCCTGCTGGGCCTGAGTCAGGCTGTCGAAGTCTGCCTTGGCTCCGGTGACAGCGCTGATATCACTTTCGGTGATTTCAGCCGGAAGGCTGTCAATTTCTGCAATAACGGCATCCGCAGCTTCCTGATCCGATTTTTCCTGTTTGAGCTCTGTGATTCTCGATTCAGAATTTTCAAGTTTTGTTACTGCTGTATCCGGTACGTATTTGGCAGCATTTTCTGAAAGTCCGTTAAGAGCCGTCCTTGCTGATTGAACAGCTTCTTCGTTCGCCAGTGTGAGCTTGTCGAGAGCCGGAAGCGCGTTGATCTGGTCGGTGACAGCCTGCGCTGCTGCCTTGTCTGCAAGAATCGCATCATAGGCTGTACGGGCATCTGTGAGGGTACTGTAATTTGTGACCTTTGCTTTTTCTTCGTCTGTCAGCGCGTTATACGCCGTTTCTGCCTTGGTGATGGCGTCTCCGCTGTTTTCAGTTACGGTTCCGATCTGTTTAATCAGATCAATGACATTAACCTGTGCGCTCACGGAAACTGCCAGTATATTCCCGGAATCATTCTTGTAATAGAGCGTTCCGTTTTCACCGCAAATGGGACTGCAGATACAATACTGCGAGAAACCGTCCGCATTGTAGAGCTTGACCAGTGAAGCCTGATCAGCACTGGTTGCATCCGGAGCGACTTCAATCAAATCGATGCCGCCCGGCGTTGTATTATACGTGGTGTAAATATCAATTTTCCCGGTTGCTGCTTCATTCGCTGTTGAAAGCAGAATCGAGCACTGTGGATATCCGGTAAGTTCGACGTTGTAGATCTGATCCAGTGTTCCTTCATCACAGACAGCAATTGAGCCCTTGGAGCCGACTCCGCCGCCGGTACCGACATAGATACGTCCTTTATAGACAACCGGAGTACTGGTACTCTGATTGAGTGTTTTCTTGCCGGTCAGATTGGAAACAGCACCTGTATCTGCGTTGACACTGGCCTTGTACAAATAACCGTTTTTAGTCGTAAAATAGATTTTTCCTGTGCTGGTATCATAGGAAATCGAAGAACGCTGATCTCCTGCACCGGTCAGTTCCAGCTGCTGGGTAAGAGTGCCGGTGGTTTTGTCAAATACCAGAAGATTCGAATTTCCTGACCATCCGCTGGCTCCATCGTCCGTGCCGACGATCAGGGAATTACCAACAGCAACTGAACCGGCCCAGTAGAAGCCGCCGGCCTGGGTATATCTCCAGGTAGCTGTCTTCGCTTCATCCTTTTTCGTCGTATCTTCATCAGAAACAGAGAGGCAGACGTAATTTGCATCTTTTGTTTCACTGTTCCAGAATCCCGTGTAGATATAGCCGTCAGAATAGGTAATCTGACTCAGTGACTGTCCCTTGAGCGGATCGTTGTAAATCCAGAGTGACTCCAGGCTGGCAGCATCAAAAGCCTGAATGGTTCCGTTGCTGAGCGGGCAGAAAATCATACCGTCCGCATAGGTCGGAGGCGTATAACCAAAATTCGGTGAAGCAGACATCGTACCCTTTGCTTTAATCTCACCTGATTCCAGGTCAAGGCTGTACAGTGAAGTCCCTGACATAACAATCAGTGAATTATTTGCAATGATCTGGACACTCGGAGCAGCACCCCATCCGGTTCCGAGTTTTTTATTCCACTTCAGCGAAGTATTATCAGGATCTACAGGCAGGCTTACACTGGTGATCCCCATATTCTGGTTATTGCCGCGGAAACTCGGCCAGTAACTGCCTACATCATCCGGATTAGCAGCAGCTGCTTCGAGTGTAACGCTCTTCTGTCCGCCGTCTTTGGGGATGGTCCCGGTAACTGCTTTATAGCCGGTTTTCGTAACGGTGTAGGTATAATCGCCGTTATTGAAAAGGCCCTGATAAGTACCCTTTTCAGAGGCAGCTACTTCATAACCTTCAGGCGAATAGACTTTGACGATCGCATCCGCCGGATCTGTTGTGATCTTAAAGGTTTCGGCTGCGACCTTGTTCAGATTGATGGTATAGTCATTTTCTGTTCCGTCTGACGTTTTTACCGCGACAGTCACTGAAGTTTTACTGGAAATATCGACGGTATTCGATTCACTGCCATCATACGTAACCGTATAATCGCTTTTATTAGGCGAAGCATTAATGGTCAGGCTTTTCGCACTATCCGAAACGGAAGCAGTATAGGTGTTTGTTGCTTTATTGAAAGCCGGGTCAATCCCGGTCTTGTTGCCGTCCGCCGTAATTGAAAGAGACTGCAGTGTCGGAAGAACATTGACTTTGAGAGTATATACAGAAGCCTTGTTTGCTGAACCTTCCGGAGGTGTTACAGTAAGGGTCAGTGTGTTGGCGCCAATACTCAGGCAGTTATCCCATTTCAGGCTGCCGCCATCGTAAGTAATATCCTTGGTTTTATTGTCGCCGTAACCCAGAGTAACTGTGGCGCCGGATTCCGCAGGAACCGCTTTAAAGCGAAGCTGCAGACTATTATCCAGCTGATCCGGCAGTGTATAAGTCATGGTGTCCGTATTGAAAACCTGGGCATCTCCGAGATTATCACCATCGCTCTGCAGCAGCGTATTGTCAGCGGTAGCTGTCGAGCCGGTCGTTACCAGCAGTGAAGACAGTTTGCTGTAGGTTTCCGTTGTTGCAGAATCCAGCGTTGATTCTACACTGGTTATGACATCATTATCGCCAAGCATAAGGCCGAAAATACAGTCCTGATTGTCTTTTACAAACTTAAGATCTTCATTGGTAAGTGTGATATCCGATTTGGCTTTAAAGTTGATTGTACAAAGTGTATAGTCATTCGTTGATGCATCGATATATGGATAGAAATCCGTCATATCGTACTGAAGATCGGTACTGCTTGTCGTTACAGAATGAGTTACATTACTGTAAGCAGACAGGCTGAACGTAAATGACCACTTGGCAATGCCCTTTGTATTGTCAAGATTTGCGTAAGTTCCTTCTGTATCGAAAATACCGGATTCGGTATCATCGTTGTAATAATCCGCAGAAATACCCTTGGTCAGCTTTGTACTGGTCAATTCAAGCTTGTCAGTATTGAATTGAACAATAAAATTCCCTCCGGTGAACTTCGTTCCCTTCAGAATAATCTTAACGGGGACAGATTCTCCGGCCGCATAGGTTGTTTTCCCGGTACTTAGCTGAGCTGTCGGTTTATCTGCTGCATACGCACTAAAACCGAAGCAGGCAATCATTACCAGGAGTACCAGAGCTATGCTCAACAACTTCTTCTTCATGTTTTCTTTCCTTCTTTCTTTGAATGCTATTTAAAATTATTTTTTACAAGAACAAGATCTTTGTAATTAATAATGCCGTCATTATTGACATCGCCGTTTTCTCCGGTGTTTACCGTGTTATCAAAATGATTTTTAACAAGGACAAGATCTTTATAATTAACCAGACTGTCGCCATTGGCGTCTCCGGCCACTGTCTGCGTGTCCAGTGCGTTCAGATCCGCCAGAGCATTGTCGACTTCTGTCTGTGTGGACTCCATATTCTCGAGAACTGCCACTGCAGTATCGTATTTACTCTGATTGGCTCCGGTCGCCAGTACAGCTTCCTTGTCCTCCATGGCGTTTATTTCTGCTACACGCCAGGTCAGTTTGTCTTTCTGAGCTGTTGTAATCAGAGCCGCGGTGCCCCAGGAACTGTTGTCGGCATCAAGATCCGCGCCGTAGCCATACAGCGTATATTGCCAGCGGATAACATCACCGTTCTGCAGTTCATAGTTGGAGCATCCATATCCGGGAAAAGTGTTGTTGGCGCAATACATCCATCCGCTCGCGCTTGTATAGTCGAATTCTCCAAGCCAGTCATTATCTTCGCGGCTGCCCAGCGAGACGTCATCGTCTTTATCAATTGCATCTGTAATGTATTTGGGAATATTCAGGTTCCCTTCCGTATCTTTTACAGAAGCAAGATAGAAACTCTGTCCAACCTGACCGGAAGAATCTCCGACCGAACCGGTATGGGTATAATTGTTTTCACCCAGCACATCGGTAATCAGTTTGTCCAGATGTGTCCCTTTTGGTACGGTATACAACTTCGGTTCTTTGTTGTAGCCTTCACCGAGTGTGAATTTTTCCACTGTCATGCAGACCGTCACGGTCTCCTGGCTGGAACTGTCTTCTGCGTGTACGCCGTATGGTGCTGCGACGCCGAGAAGCATGAGCAGACACAACATCAGCGTAAACGTTCTTGAGAACAGTTTTTTCATATGGTTTCCCCCCTTTTTTAACGTCTTTTCTAATCTTTTTAATATCTTTTCTAATCATCGAATCCGCCGGAATCCGGCAAAATCTGTTGACACAGTACTTGTCAGTTTAATTCGATCATTCCGTATTTTTTCTTGATCCGCTCCAGCTTTTCGATCATCGGCTGTGAAAACACCGACAGGAAAAAGACCGTTGCCAGTGCGTGCACCAGATCAAATGGAAAACCGGTAATGAGCATGCTTAAAAGTCCGGCCCATGTTATATCCTGAGACCACATGAACAATGACGCTGCGTTCATAATCGGCCCGTAAATACAGAGCGTTACCAGTCCGCCGTAAATACAGAGAACATTCTTGCGGGTGCTGAGCCAGCCTTTCATAAACAGCACCCCCGATAAAAAGCCGATAATCCCGAAGGCAAACATCTGCCAGGGGGTCCAGGGACCCTGCCCGAAAAAGAAATTCGATACAAAGCCTGTTACCGCGCCCACCAGGAATCCCGCTTCACCGCCGAAGCAGATCCCCGAGATAATAACGATGGCCACAACCGGTTTAAACTGCGGGAGCATAAAGAATGCTGCCCTGCCGGCCACACCGATCGCCGCCAGCACTGCGATGATGATCAGCTCTCTTGCCTGCGGCTTTTTCCCTTCAAACACCATCATGAACGGAAGCATAGTGCAGACAATAATAAGCATGCTGACGATATAGTAGCGCCTGTCTCCCAGATACCTGATGCCGATCCAGATGAAAATCGGGATCAGAACCAGAATCATAAGGGAGGCGACGATCATCCGCTTGGATGCCTTTTTCGATTTCGGTGCCATCACCGGAGGACCGGTGTCAACCTGTGGCGTCAGCGACTGCCTGCCAATGAGCCAGACTACAAACACCATGAACACCGATGAATAATATTTGCTGCTGCCCAGGTAGGTAAAACAGATCCAGACACAGCCAATAGAGATCAGAACCATGGTCAGGATCGTAAGAATGATTTTCTTTTTAGAAGGACGGTTGTCCCGCAGACGTTTGCGCGGAGCGGAAAGGATGACCGGATTGGTTTTCCCAATAGTCTCCGATTCCGCTGTACTCAGGACAGGAGCCGTTCTTCTTTCCTGTACTTTCACGCGCCTTCCTCCTCGACTTCTTTCTTCAGGCAGCCTTCATTGAGTCTGGCAACCGCGTCTTCTACTGTCACGATATCCGACGAGAAGCTCCGGCACATCCTGTTGGCAGCTGTCGTGTAAAAACTGTTGCCGCTGAAGAACTGTCTGGAGCTGCCAGTGGTGACAATGCTGCCATCGAAAAACAAGCCGCACCGGTCGGCAAATTCAGCACAAAACTCAATGTCATGAGAAACCATGACAACTGTCGTTCCTTTTTCCTGCTGAAGCCTTTTCAGAATCCCGCCCAGTTCTTTTTTATAAGAGGGATCAAGTCCTTTGGTCGGTTCGTCCAGGATCAGAATTTCCGGTTTCATAAGCAGAATTTTGGCCAGTGCCAGTCGCTGCTGTTCACCGCCGGATAAATCATAAGGATGCTGCCCCAGTACTTTTTCCAGATGTGTCAGTGCAATCACTTCATCCACTCTGGCGTCTTTTTCTTCCGGAGAAAAATCCTTTTCCTGAAGCATTTCATACAGGTCAAATTCCGCAGTCTGTTTGACAAACAGCGTCTGCGGATTCTGGGGCATGACCCCCAGAATTTCCTGATACAGCTCTTTCGATTTATAATCGCTGATTTTCCTGTCTTTAAGGGTGATCTTTCCGCGATACGGTTTTTTCAGACCGCTGACCAGACTTAACGTCGTTGACTTTCCGGTACCGTTTCCGCCAACCAGACAGAACATTTCACCTTTGTAAATATCAAAGGACAGATTCTTGATCACGTCAGGCAGTGTCCGGTCATATTTAAACCAGACCTCCCGGACTGAGAGAAGCGGTGTTCGTACCTCTTCTTTCTTCTTTTGTATAGAATGAAAAAAGAATTTTTTCTTCTTTTCTTCTGTTTTTACTGGTTCCGGTTCTGGGAAAATCCTGTCCGCTGTATACTGATCCAGCCATAACCGTCCTTCCCGGACAGTGACCGGCCAGTTTCCTTCCGCGCCGACTCCCGAACAGATCTGAATCGGAGCCGGCATAGCGGCAAACATACGGTTCTTTTTCTTTTTCAGCTCCGGTCCGATTTCTCCGGGTTTCCCCTGAGCAATCACCCGGCCGTCTTCCATGACAATGGCACGGTCTGCTGCCGGAAGCACTTCCTCGAGCCGGTGTTCACTGATGACGATGCTGGTGCCCAGCTCCTGATTGATTTTCTTAATCGTTGAAAGGAAATCCGAGGCAGCGATGGGATCCAGCTGTGAAGTCGGTTCATCCAGAATCAGGATCTGCGGCTGCAATGCCATGACCGATGCCAGATTGAGCAGCTGCTTCTGTCCTCCCGAAAGCTCCGTTACATTTTTATGAAACCAGTCCTGAATACCGAAATAAGATGCCATTTCCGCAACCCGCAGACGGATGGTCTGATTGTCATATCCCAGACTTTCCAGTCCGAAGGCCAGCTCATGCCAGACCTTGTCGGTGACAATCTGATTTTCCGGACTTTGCAGAACATAGCCGATTTCCGAGCTCTGTTCCCGAAGATTTACGTCTTCCAGCCGCCGGCCATTATAGAGTATTTCTCCGCTGCGGTTCCCGAACGGTGTCAGTGCTGACTTCAGATGCCGCAGCACCGTGGTTTTGCCGCAGCCGGAAGAACCGCATACTGCCAGATATTCTCCTTTATTGATGGAAAAGGAGACATCGTCAAGCGCCAGCCTGTCCGCATCCGGATAGGAAAATGTCAGGTTTCTGATGTCAATCTTCGCCATTTTATCTCCTCAAAAACATCTGTGAATACAGGGGTCAGACAGAACAGCGCATACAATGCGTAAATACTGATACTGAATGGCGTAAACGAGCTGAAACGAATCACCGGATTATAAGAGGCGTAGGAAAGTCCGCAGGCTATCCCGTAGCAGACAACTGCGAACTCCGCAAGCATAATGCTTCCCACGACCTTGTCCCGGCTGTCAAACTGAAAAATGGAAAAACTTGTTCTTCCTTTCAGTCCGTAGCCTCTGGCTTTCATTGAATCAGCTGTTTCCACTGCATTTTCCAATGCCCACGTTGTCATAATTGACAGAATTGTCACCCCGTTTTTGGCCCGCTGGACAATCGTTCCCGTTTTCATATCCCGTCCCAGACACCTCTGGCCGTCGGAAATCCGGCGGAGCTGATCCTTGAATTTCGGCACAAAACGAAGCACCATTGAAAGAATCAGTGAGAGTGCGGGAATGACGCGTCCAAACAGGTAAATAAATTTATCGGAAGTCATGATCGTGTTGTAGCAGGCAAACCAGATAATGACCTCGATGAACATAATGGCCATGACCCCGCCGTATACGATCGACTCCAGTGTGATGGGATTGCCCGTAGGCCAGTATCCCAGAATGGTGATGCCTCCGTGATTAAACAGCGGGTTAATCAGCGCTACCAGCAACAACATGGGCAGCATGCCCAGAATATTGAACTTGAGCGATTTTCTGACACCCAGCAGCACCAGTGAATAGATAATGGCGCACGCCAGTGATATCAGCAGAAATGCCGGATGTGTAAAAAACATACTGAACAGGAGCACAACGGCAAAATAAAAGAAGTTGATTACCGGATGATATCCGGAAAAAGCGTCTTCCATGTCCCCTCCTTACGTTTCTCTGTTCCTGCTTCGCAGTTTAATCAAACGACTGCCCCAGATCTCTTCCCAGATTACAGGTGTAGTTCCATGTGATGTTATCGCCTTCTTTGACCAGATAACGCGAACAGCCGTAGTTCGGATACCAGCCGTTAACTTCATACATCCATCCGGACAATTCACCGCAGTCGAATTCATACAGGTTGTTAATGCCTTCAATGTAGTTACTGCCGTAAATAGGTGTGTAGGAATATTCCATTTGTATTCCGGCGTTCTTCAGTTCCCTGTTGAGTACGTCAAACACCATTTCCCCCGGATGATAATCCACTACCTTGTAAGCAAAAATGGTACCGTCTTTAGGCTGATAGGGAGCTTTTTCCGCATTCAGGTAAGCATTGTACTGTTCCCACCAGATCGTGTCGCAGCGAACTTCCAGTGTGCACTGTTTGGTGGTGTTATAGTCTATTTCCGTGTTCGCCGGTTCCACAGGCATGGGCTGGCCGCTCGGAATCTTGTCAAGCTGAGTCTGATAACCGTCGAGTGTGCCGGTGTAGTTATTGTCGTCGTTGATGATCTGTTGTTTAAGTGCCTGTCCGGCCTGCTTCTGGGCATCCTTTTCTTCCGTGGTCAGAGTTGTTGTTTCACTCCCGATCATGGTGTCCTGTTTATCCGATTCCGAAACGTTCGAGGAAACCAGATAAAACTGTCCCTTGGCACTGTTGATCCCGAAATTGACAATGGTATTGTCCGTAGAATTGTCCATCTTGACCGTACCGACGATTTTCAGCTGGTTTGCTGTTTTATCCAGCTGGTACAGGTCGATACTCTGGCAATCCCATTTAAGCGGCAGATGCATTTTCAGATTGTATTTGCCGGGGACATTTTCATTGTCCGCAAACTGGAATCCGTAAACCTCCTGAGACCCGGTGGCGCTGCTCACTGCTTCTGCATCGTCACTGTTGGGCGTTACTGTAATGTTGAAATCCATGGGATTGTTGATATCCGCTCCGTTGAATGTCCAGACATAACTGAAGCTGTCTGTAAAATTCTTATAAAGACTGGTATCAACGGTTCCCTGAAGGGCTTCAAAATCCGCTTTGGTGACAATTCCATTTTCAGGAAAATCGTATTCCTGAACTTTCCCGGCTGCTGCCGAACCGACAGTGGTGACTGGATTATCCTGACAGCCAGTCAGAACAAACAGACACAGAACCGCCAGAATAAACGCTGTTAATCTTTTTCTCCTCATAATTCGTTCCTATTCCAGATTTCTCTTCTTCACTTCTTCAAGCACCTTGCGGACCGTGATCATATAAACAGCAATCCCGGTTATTACACAGGCACCCAGCCCGATACACAGCGGAACCATCCAGTCTTTCAGCTTCTGAACAAACTGTGACCACAGCGAACCCTGATCAGTTGTTTGATAGGTGGTCAGATTTCCTGTTCCGGTAATATCGACAAGGCTCAGATCCGATTCGCCCAGCGTCAGTCCGTTTCCGGAAGTTTTGTTCCCGCTTGTGGAAGAGCCTGATAAAACAGAGCTGGTTGTCGTCGTCGAAGAACTCCGTGTCGTACCACCCCCGGAAGAGGAGGCCGGCTGCTGGGTGGTGGTGATGGTTGTTGTCGAAGTTGATGTACCACCGTTGTTTCCGCCACTGCTGCTTTCTGTTTTCGATGTTCCAACAAAAGCAAAAGGTGAAAAATCCTTCGATTTAAATGTCGCGAACTGGCCGGTACTGTCCATTGTCGTGTCCAGTTTCTGTCCGCTGGCCGTCCGCTGTCCGGTACCTGTCGTCGTATCAACTGTTATGTCAAAATGATACATGGTTGTCGCACTGATATTGGTGCTGCCGGTAAGCGGAACACCCATCGTAACCTCAAGTTCCTGTGAGGGTTTCCATTCCTCTGCAGGATCGTCTGCAATCAGGTTGATGAAGTGGATATCACACAGCTGCAACGCTGAAGAATTCCGGTAATTTCCTATTTCTTTGGTCACTGCCTCTTCATCTCCGGGAGTGAGTTCTGTCACCACCAGCTGAACATTCCAGGGTATCTCACCCGTAACCGAAACCGGCCGCGTTGATACCACCTGCCCCTGTTCTGTCACAAAGACAATGCTCTGTTTATGCGTAAACGCCGATGCCTGCTCCTGCAGGGACTCAAGTCTGGCCTTTTCTGCACTCAGTTTCTGCTGTTCATCAGCTGTCAGGAATGAAAAACCCCGTGTCAGATAAACCAGTGTATCCAGGTCCGATTCAGTAAGCGTGGTATTCATGGCATTGATCGATGCCTGTATGTCATCCGCTTCCGCCCCGCGTTCCACCTTGTAGGTATCGGTCCAGGTCCTGCCGTTGGCTTCGACTGTCACCGTGATTTTTGCTTTGGAGTAGATGCCCGGATGAACTGTAACCAAGCCGCTTTCATTCACTGATGCGACTGCCGGTTCACTGGATGACCAGGTGATCACAGGATTATCGGTGTTATCCTCCGGTGTCAGATTGAGCTGAAGCTGGATGGTCGATGTTTTGTCTTTATCAAAAATTCCCGCATGCTGCTCCAGTTCCGCATTTTCCAGGGGAATGCTTTTGATATCAACATCCGACATATCGAAAATCTGGTTTTTTCCATTGCTGGTACGAATGTAGCTGATCAGTGCTTCCATCGCCTGGTCGGTTGCCATATCGTTCCAGGTATCCGCTGCACCGCCTCCGTTATTTCCGTCTCCGGCGCGTACGTGGCAGAAGCCGGCACCATAGGCGCTGTCTGTCAGGTAGTAATTGGAAAGTGCATCAATCACAGTCCTGCCGTTTTTGATAAACCGGGTATCCGTCCGGGCATCAATCCCCAGTGTCGTCAGCGCCAGCAGTACCTGGGCGTCACTTTCCGAATTGGTGGTTCCCCAGCTTGAGAAACCGCCGGAGTTATTCGCTCCGGAAAGCTGATCTTCTGAAAGTACAGCAACTGCCCGGTCAACAGCAGCCTTGACATCGGCCCTGTCCGTATAATTGGAAAGCGCATAAACGGCCATTGCCGTAATATCCGGGTCCGCCTGGTTTCCGCTCATGGCCCATCCGCCTGTTCTGCCTTCAGGACTGGTAATTTCCCGGCCCAGAATATAATTGACCATTTTTTCACGGCTGTTCTGATCTGAAGCACCGGGATCGTTATAAATCGGATAATCATGTGAATCCAGTGCAATCAGACCCCAGATCGGCCCGTTTATGCCCTGCCGTTTGATTTTGTTAAAATCAGTCATATAGGAAAGCAGATCATAACCGCCGACATTGGTTACATCGCGTCCGATGGCTGTAAGCCCCAGAATCGTCCGCGAATATTCCGTATATTTGACATTGCTGAGAACACCTTTTTTATCCTGTATGACTTTGACGATGTTCCGGTAATACGTATTGTAGAGCTGCTCGTTCCCCAGACCGGACCGCGCCAGACAGATAATTGTCCATTCTCCGTTATTAGTACCAAGTGTCGGATCCTGACGGGAAAACAGTGCGAGCCTTGCGGCAGCCGCATTGCTGACCATCTGGTCCGGAGTCAGACCATTCTGAGCTGTCAGCAGAGATGACGAATCTGAGGGCAGCGACAATGATCCGGAAAGCGTGCTTTGCGGGGTCAGACTGTTCTGCGCAGAGACCGTTTCATCCGATTGTCCGTCCTGCTGCTCCGAAAGCTGTTCTTTCTCTGCATCAGCAGAAGCGATCAGGGATTCGATACTTGAAGCGTCGGGATCCAGCTGTCCCAGCAGATCGTAAGCCTGATCCGTCAGTGTCTGATCCTGAAGATCATTCCATCCGCTGCAGGCGGCTGCCAGTGAATCCTGTTCATTCCCGTTTTCCGTATAAACCGCTGGTTCTGCCTGATCCAGATCAAAATTCAGCCGGATCACATCGCCTTGTGACGGTTTATAGGAAGAGGGATCACTGAGCAGGTTCCCGTTCACGTAAATATTCCATCCGGACTGGTCAGTCCAGTCTCCTGCTGCAAGGATGCCCTCTGTTTTCTTGTTATTCAGGCTGATCTGTTTCTGATTCAGATAAATCTGTACTTGATCAGGAACAGGATTTTCTGCCTGTTCCGTGTCATCTTTTTTTACCGGCAGTGCAGCAACACCGGTTATCACACCGTTGTCTCCGGTCCGGGCTGTCCATTGGCCTTCTCCGTACATACTGTCGAGAATTTCCTTTAAGCCGCTTCCATCAGCAGCTTCAATCTGAACCGGTTTTACGGCCAGTCCCTGTCCCGTCTGTGCCTGCTGAGCGTAAACCGTGACTGTAGTTTTTGTTTCCGCAAAAACCTGTTCCGGCAAACCCATGACTATGACTGCCAGAAGACACAGCACCAGGACTGTTCCTGTTTTAATCAGTTTCGAAGCTTTCATTATTCTTCCTAAACATGCAGCAATACCGGTCTTGTTTTCCAAAACCGGCTGCCATGAACTCAAAAAGAAAAGCCCTGACCAAATACCGGACAGGGCTTTCCATAAGCCGTGTAAATAATACCTCTTTACACCGTACTCCTCTGGATTCGAATTTCCGGCTTTACGGTTACGGTATCGCAGCTGAATGATTTCATCGTTCTTTTCCAGAGGTTTATTCAATTTTTACTGTTCTGAGCGGACTGCTCATGCCGCCCGTCTAAATCCAAAGCGGCTGCAGTACTCCAGCAGTCTTTCATCCGGAGTAATCAGATATTCAGTCGATTTGTTGGTGATCCACTCTCCAAGCTTTATAGACGGATCAGTGATTCTGATCTGCTTAAGCCGGCTGCATCCATGAAAGGCTGCGTCCTCAATCACCCGTATATTCGATGGGATCTCTACATAAGGCAGCTGCTTGCATCTGAAAAAAGCCTTTTCACCGATTTCTTCAAGATTTCCGGATAAATCAATTTCCACTAATGGAAGATCTACAAAGGTTTCGCGTTCAATCCGCCTGAGGCCTTTTGGAATATTGATCGAAGCCAGGCTTTTACATCTGAAGAAAGCACGTTCACCTATCGTTCGTACCGAATCAGGTATTTCCAGCTTTTGCAGCCCGACACAGCCGGTAAATGCTTCTTTCCCAATGGCATAAAGCTTATAGGGAAGGGTCAGGTTATTCAGACGTTTGCAGTTTTTAAAAATCCTGGCCGGTAAAATCCTGATATTGGATTTCATCTTTACTGTTTCCAGCGAATAACAATTCTCAAATGCCCCTGCTTCGATCGTTTTCAGACTGCCAGGAAGAATGACCCGTTTCAGCGCCGAGCATCCGAAAAAAGCATTTTCTTCAATCGTTTTAATTCCCTCCGGTAAAACTATTTCCTGAAGGATGGTATTGTTTTTGAAAGCTTCTTTTCCGATGGAATCGAAAAGCTGAAGCTCTTCAGCATGAATGACTGGCCTCAGTTTAAACTGCCGGGCCTGTTGTCTGGTCACCGAATAACAGCTTGTTCTACTGTAAGACGAAATGACGCTGCCCGGATTTCTGTAATTATAATTCTGCTGATGGTATTGCATTCTATAACCGCCGTTCTAGATCAAAACCATTTTTTGCATAAAAAAACCTTCACGATGGCGTGAAGGTACACAAGGACATAATAACGTAACGATCCTCGCTTCCACATGCAGCGAAATGGTTAACCGGGGTTTCGATGTTCTGGCTTTACCGTAAAAACGGCTTCACAGTTGCAGTGGAGCAGCTGAGTTTTTCACTCATTCCTTTACATCCCGGATCTGATATTCATGTTGTAATTACATCATACATGAACTTCAGTTAGTTTTAAAGAGTGAGAATGACATTATATTGTCATATTTGGGTATTTATTAATAAGGTTTATAGTCAGTTGTTATCCTGATTCTCTTTCTTCAGACAGTGTTTATGAAGATAGCGGGACCCTACAATCATGCCGCCCATAATCAGAGCCACATAAATCAACCCCTCCAGACGCATGTCTTCAAGATTGATCATGTCCCATTCATATCGCAGAAACTGACAGGCCAGGTAAATCGACGTTCCTGCCATATACAGACACCACCAGCCGCAGCTCCGCATAAATTTTTTCAGATCGTAACGGGCTTTTTCTTCCGGCGGTGAAGCATGATACCCCAGAATAAGCCAGTTTCCGCGCCCGCAAAAAAGATTGATCGAACAAACTAAAAAGATAATCGATATAACGGTGTTAAACCAGAAACTGAACATTGTTCCTCCTCCGGGCCCTGTGATCCGCCCTTATTCAATCCTGAACTATTCTTTGATGGCACTTTTTTGATACAGTGCTGTAATCTGCCCTTTCCCCAGAATATGACCATTCATCCAGTGCATCAGATCACGCTGCATGGTATCGATATAAATATCGAGTGCGCAGTCAAGTGCATAAACGGTAAAAATATACCGGTGCGGCTTGTTCCCGAATATCGGAAACGGGCCCCGGTAACAGTGCTCACCAAATGCCATTCCCTGTACAGCCCCGAGAGAAGCAACTTTTGTCTGCCGGGGAATATTTTCGGGAATTACATTGTCAGGCGGAAGATTCCAGATTACCCAGTGCGGATACGATTTCGTAAGCGGGACGTCAAGATCTTCCATTGTCACGGCCAGCGACTGTGTTCCGCCCGGAAGCTTTTTAATCCGCAGTTCCGGTGAAATATCTTCTCCAAACCCAGTGTAGCGGGCCGGTATGTACCCACCGTTCTTAAAAGCGGGACTGGTCACAGTCAATGTGTTTTCTTTGGGAATCTGATCCAGCGGACCCATCATCCGGTCAGGAAATCCAACATATCTCAATTCTTCACCCTAATTGTAACCCTTTATCCTTAATTATAATTTTTGTTTCATTTATGTTATATCTTCTTAACAGCAAAAAACATGTCAATTTCAGGAGAATCCAGCAGACTCTTCTGAGTATGGTATTCAAAATCGATATTCCGGCTTTCGTAACCGTTCCGGGGGAGCCAGCTCCCGTAAAAACGCCGTTTGGCCTTACCGATTGCAGAACCCCAGAACCTGCCGAATTTTGGCTTCACCGGAAAATGTGCATATTCTCCGCCTGGAAGTGTAATTTTTCTGAGACCTGGTGAATTGATATCACTTCCGATAAACAGTGTAAAATCACCGGTCGTTTCATTATAATCTTTGGAACCGACAAACAGCGGCACTACATCGCCTTCCACTGCATGTACGGCTGTCTTGTAGCACTGATACACCCGTTTGATGTCTTTGGCTATCGTCAGATCATTGGACAGTACAGACAGCCCGTAAATACACTTTACCGGCAGGTCTGTTATGACCACCTGTTGTTTAACCATTTTTAACTCTCCTCCAGCTTCCTGCTATCAGTGTAAGCCGTATCCGGAGGAAAGACAAGCGGCTTACCTGGACTTTTCCCGGTTCCCCTGGACGACTTCCCGGATAAAGTTGACAATAAAGATAATCCCCGCTGTCAGCAGTGACGCGCCCAGTCCTGTATAGAATACCGCAATAAAGCCCAGAGGCACCACCCCTGAATAGCGCAGTCCGATCCCCATCGTCATCATACAGGCCATAATCAGGAAACTCTTGCCATCGAAGAATTTATAAATATACTGGTCTTCTTCATAGGCTGTGATTCTCCGGGTATGTTTTTTTACCATTTTTCCAAAAACAAAAATTTGAAAAACAATATAGACAGCGATTGAAAGCAGGTAATTGACGAATCCCATGTAATCGGGATAGGCTTTCAGCCCTATCTTCATGACGCTTGACCCGGCCATACCCCAGACCAGGCCGGCTACAAACAACAGTGTGTGTTTCTTTACTTTAAACAAATTCTCCAAATGATTTACCTCCCGGTTCATACAGGCACCGTCTGATAATCTCCATCAGTATATCCAGATCACTGCTTTTCGAAACAAGAGAAGCGATCATGTTGGAAAAGACAAAGTCCACAAATGCCTGTTCCGAAAATCCTGCATTAAAGGCATCTTCTCTGATATTCTTATCCTTATTGAGGACACCAAGCATTCCCTTTTTCATATGTTCAAAAAAATGATCCATCACGCGGCGGCCGGTGTTTTTTTCACTGTCCGTAAATCCCATTGAATGAACAGTAAAAAACGATGGATTGTCGGCAGCAGCGTTCTGTATCTGTCCATACATCCAATGAACACAGTCGGTAAAGCTGTCAGAATGGCTGCTGATCGTATCACCGCTATGACCATGAAAAGCTTCCTGCCAGACACTTTCAACCGCAGCTGAAACCAGCTCCGCCTTGGATGGAAAATAATTATAAACCGTCCCTACCGAGATGCCGCAGCGTTTTGCAAGCTTACGGACACTCAGGCTCTGTAATCCCGTCTCCCCTGCAATTTCGCGGGCAACCGAAAGCAGTGCTTCTTTTGATGTAACAGCTGTGTTCATCCCTGTTCCTGTAATCCGGAACAAATGCCTGTAGTCCCGGTCCTTTCATCTTTTAAAACTTCTATTCTGGTTTTCAATTGCTGTTTCCTTTCGCCTTGAATATGAACACTGTTCATTATACACCGGATTCCGCCCGGCTGGAATTAAACCGGTAATCTGCAAACGATTCGGTTATACTGAAGGCAGTAAATACTCTATTTTCCGGCGGATCTGACCGCCTGGAAACCGGAATCAAGGTATCTTTTAAAACAGATTCAGTTGTAAGGAGGACTGAGATGAAGAAAATGACAAAAACCGGAGGCGTCAAGATCGTTACAATAGGCGGAGGCAGCAGTTACACGCCGGAGCTGATGGAAGGTTTTATCAAGCGTTACGACAAACTGCCGATCCGCGAAATCTGGCTGGTCGATATTGAAGAGGGACGCGAAAAGCTGCGCATCGTCGGGGCCATGGCCCAGCGTATGTGGGATGCTTCTCCGTACCCGGTAACTGTACACACCACACTGGACCGGCGGGAAGCCTTGAAAGACGCAGATTTTGTGACGACCCAGTTCCGTGTGGGCCTGCTCTATGCCCGGATCAAGGATGAACGGATTCCGCTTTCCTATGACATTCTCGGTCAGGAAACCAACGGTGCCGGTGGAATCTTCAAAGCATTCAGGACCATACCGGTGATGCTGGATATTATCGAGGATATGAAGGAGCTGTGTCCCCATGCATGGCTTATTAATTTCACCAACCCCAGCGGAATCGTCACCGAAGCAGTAATCCGTTACGGACACTGGGACAGGATTCTGGGATTGTGCAACGTTCCTGTAATGGCAATGAAAGAAGAAGCACCGGCTCTGGGCGTATCCCCGGATTCACTCATCTATCGTTTTGCAGGACTCAATCATTTTCACTGGCATCGTGTCTGGGATACAGATGGTCATGATATGTGTCCGGCCATTATCGAAAAAATGAAGGACGGCAACATCGGCGTGCCCAAAAACATATTTGACATGCCGTTTAATCAGGACATGCTCAAAAAATCAGATTTAATTCCCTGTCTCTATCATCTGTATTATTTCCGTCAGGAAGACATGCTCAGGCACTATATCGAGGAAGCCCGCCATAACGGGACCCGGGCGGAAGTCGTTAAGGAGACCGAAGACCGGCTGTTTAAGCTTTATGAAGACCCGAACCTCAATTATAAGCCCAGAGAACTGGAACTGCGCGGAGGTGCCTATTATTCGGACGCTGCCTGCGAATCAATCGCCTCGATTTACGCAAATGAAGATAAAATTATGGTCGTCTCCACCAGAAACTGCGGTGCCGTGCCCGATCTGCCGGAAGACTGCGTGGCAGAAGTAAGCAGCGTAATCGGACGAACAGGGCCGATGCCGCTGGCTTTCGGAAAGCTGCCGATGATGGAAGCCGGCTGGCTCAAACTTATGAAGAGTATGGAACTGCTGGTCTGTGAGGCTGCAGTAACCGGGGACTATGCTACCGCATTACAGGCTTTCCTGCTCAATCCGCTTATTCCATCCGGAAGTGTTGCTGAAGAAGTTCTGAACGAGCTGCTTCTGGCCCATAAGAAGTACCTGCCTCAGTTTGCAGACAAGATCGCAGAGCTGGAAGAAGCAGGTGTTACCATTCAGGACGAAACCGTAAGAAAACTGATGGCAGAGGGGAAATAGAAAAGCCGTCTGAAGAACTGAATACATGAATTCGACAGAGAATAAAGGCAGTAAAAAGCAAAATACAGAAAAGCCCCGGACTTTTCAGTTCGGGGTTTTTCATTCCGGTGGAGAACCGGATTCAGGAAACGGATACAGTCAAACCTGGAATGGGAACAGACCTTTTGGAGAGAAGTCTGTATGGAGAGTCTGTCTGTATCAGGCGGGACCGCAGGGCCCCGTCCTTTCCTTTATATCATTAACCGGTGAGAGATTCCGGCCAATTTCAAGTTTGTCTATGGATTTGTCTAAAAATTATCACTTGCCCGGATCCGTTCATTCACAGATATTTTTATGAACAATATCCATGTGGAACAGATTCATTCAATCAGTCTTCTGTAAAGAAGGTGACGATTTCGTCAGGTGTCATCTGCAGAACCCGGTCTACTTCTTCAGGTTTAGCGAGTTTGGTTGCTATTCTTGCCAGGATATCCAGATGTTTGTCGCCGAGACCGGCAATTCCGATTACCAGCTTGACCGGACCGCCTTCCCATTCAGTCGTTTCGGGGAAAGTCTGAATGGAGATACCTGAATGATGAACGTTCTTTTTAGCTTCTTCTACCCCATGAGGGATGGCAATACCATTTCCGATATTGGTAGCAAAGCTTTCTTCTCGCAGGAGCATGGCATCGACATAAATCGGATCGACGCAGCCGGAATCGACCAGCATCTGACCGGCAGCCCGGATTACATCATTTTTGGGCGCCGCTTTCTGGTTCAGCCGGATATTCTTCTTCTGAAGAATCTGACGGTTGGTTTCACTCTGAGAACCGGCAGTTCCTGTGACCGTTTTGGCTTCATCAGCCGGAGCAGCTTTTGCTGATTCTTCAGCTTTCGGATGTGAAAGCTCCTGAGCCAGTTCGTCATATTCGGGGGCATTCATAAAGTTGGTGATCAGGACCAGTTGCGCCTGAGGAGCGGAATGTTCGGCACGTTCCCTCAAGTCTTTATGGGTAACAACGATCTGTGCATCGGAAGGGATTTCTGAGACGGAAGCATGTGCTACTCTGATATCATCACGTCCGGCCTGTTTCAGTTTTTTCTGTAAAACGGTAGCGCCCATGGCACTTGAACCCATGCCGGCATCGCAGGCAAAGACAATGCGCTTGATGTCTGCAGGATCTGTTGCGGATGTAGTCAGGGCCTGGCCTTTGGATGCGGATTTCATAGCATCCTTCTGGGCAATGGCATCATCGATGTCTTCGTCTTTGCCGAAAATCTTGAGCAGCGGTGTCGCGATCAGGAAGGATACAAGGGCCGCTCCTGCAACACCGGCCAGCACTGCCAGATATCCGCCTGATTTCGGAACCATGGCCAGAATCGCGATAATGGATCCCGGTGAAGCCGGGCCAACCAGACCTGCGCCAAGAATGGTTTCAATAAATACGCCTGTCATACCGCCGCCGATAACAGCCAGCAGCAGGATCGGGTTCATCAGAACATAGGGGAAATAAATTTCATGAATACCACCAAAGAATTCAATGATGATGGCGCCGGGTGCGGTCGTTTTTTCCGTTGCCTTTCCGGCCAAGGAGTAGGCCAGCAGGAATACAAGACC
>JBMNSG010000013.1:0-34614 GCA_050945075.1 Eubacteriaceae bacterium
AATTGAAAATATTTTGCGCCTGAAGTATAATAAACCCGACTATTAGGCTGGTCATTGAATTTGTTTGATAAAACAAGGAGGCAAGTAGATGTCTGTAAGAGTTGCAATCAATGGTTTTGGTAGAATTGGCCGTCTGGCTTTCCGTCAGATGTTCGACACAGAGGGTTATGATGTTGTTGCGATCAACGACCTCACAGATCCGAGAATGCTCGCACAGCTCCTGAAGTACGATTCATCACAGGGCAAATTTAAGTATGCGGATAAGGTTTCCGTAACAGAAAACGAAATCGTCGTAGGCGACGAAAAGATCCAGATCACACAGATCTCAGATCCGTCCCAGCTCCCCTGGAAAGAATTAGACGTAGATGTCGTTCTGGAATGCACAGGTTTCTTTGCATCCAAGGACAAAGCAGAAGCTCACATCAAAGCAGGCGCTAAGAAAGTTGTTATTTCCGCTCCGGCTGGAAACGACCTTCCGACAATTGTCTACAGTGTAAACCAGGATACAATCAAGCCGGAAGACAAGATTATCTCTGCTGCTTCCTGCACAACAAACTGCCTCGCACCGATGGCAAATACACTGAATAACCTTTCCAAGATCGTTAAAGGTTATATGACAACAATCCACGCTTATACCGGCGACCAGATGATTCTGGACGGCCCGCACAGAAAGGGTGACCTGAGACGTGCAAGAGCTGCTGCTGTCAATATCGTTCCGAACTCAACAGGCGCTGCCAAGGCAATCGGCCTGGTTATCCCGGAACTCAACGGCAAGCTCATCGGCGCAGCTATGCGTGTACCGGTTCCGACAGGTTCCATCACACAGCTCAATGCTGTAGTCGAAGGCAAAGTAACAGCTGATCAGATCAACAAGGCTATGGCTGACGCTGCTTCTGATTCATTTGCTTACAACACTGACGAAATCGTATCTTCTGATATCGTAGGCAGCACATACGGTTCCATCTTCGACGCTACTCTGACAGAAGTACAGGATCTTCCGGACGGCAATACACTTGTCAAGGTTGTTTCCTGGTACGATAACGAAAATTCTTACACATCACAGATGGTAAGAACAATCAAGTACTTCGCAGAAGTATAATCGAATTGTCAAACTGACCTGAACAAGGTCCCGGGGCCTCGCGGCCCCTTTTTTTTCAGGCAGCGTTGTGTAGATTTATGGTCTGCACGACAGATTTAAAGCACCCCAAAAGGAATTTAAATGAAAAAAACTGTTAAAGATATCGATCTTAAAGGCAAAAAAGTAGTAATGCGCGCGGACTTCAATGTTCCGCTCAATGACAAAGGTGAAATCACCGACGATACCAGAATTCTTGCGGCTATGCCCACAATTAACTACATTCTGGAACATGGCGCCAGCCTGATTCTGATGTCCCATCTCGGACGTCCGAAGTCAGCAGCAGACGTTCAGTTTTCACTCAAGCCGGTTGCTGCCCGCCTGGGCGAACTGCTGGGCAAACCGGTTATCTTCAACCAGGACGGCGAAGTCGTTGGTGAAGTAACTAAAAAAGCTGCAGCCGACCTGAAACCGGGTCAGGTTCTGCTTCTGGAAAACACTCGTTTCCGTCCGGAAGAAAAGAAGAACGATCCGCAGCTGGCCAAGGATATGGCAAGCCTCGGTGATGTTTTCGTAAACGACGCCTTTGGTTCGGCTCATCGTGCACATTCCTCCACAACAGGAATTGCAGACTATCTGCCGGCTGTTTCAGGCTTCCTGATTCAGAAGGAACTGGATTTCATCGGCGGTGCGCTGGAAGATCCGAAGCGTCCGTTCGTCGCTATTCTCGGCGGCTCCAAGGTTTCTGACAAAATCGAAGTCATCAACAACCTGATCGACAAGGTTAACACACTTCTGATTGGCGGCGGCATGGCTTTCACTTTCCTCAAAGCTGAAGGCTACGAAGTCGGAACCAGCCTGCTTGAAGCAGACAAGATTGATCTTGCCAAATCCCTGATCGCCAAGGCCAAGGACAAGGGCGTAGACCTGCTGCTTCCTGTAGATGTTGTCTGCGCGAAGGAATTCAAGGCTGATGCAACACCGAACACTGTTCCGGTCAATGCAATTCCGGCAGATGAAATGGGTCTGGATATCGGACCGGAAACCGACAAGCTGTACGCAGCTAAAATCAAAGATGCCAAAACCGTTATCTGGAACGGCCCGATGGGCGTTTTTGAATTCCCTGAATTTGCAAAGGGAACTCTGGCTATTGCCAAGGCTATGGCGGATTCTGATGCGATCACGATCATCGGCGGCGGCGACTCCGCAGCTGCAGTCAAGCAGCTGGGCTTCGGCGACAAGATGAGCCATATCTCCACAGGCGGCGGTGCTTCTCTTGAATTCATGGAAGGCAAAAAGCTTCCTGGAATCGAAGCGCTTCAGGACAAGTAAGCTTGTCTTCAATCACAACTGCATAAGAGCCCGGAGTTTACTTCGGGCTTTTACAATATGAAAACGCCCGTATATCCGGGCGAACAGGGGGAAATTATGTCTAGAGTTCCGATTATTGCCGGCAACTGGAAAATGAACAAGGATATCAAAGGTGCAAATGAACTGATCACCGAACTGATTCCGCTCGTTAAGGGCGCATCAGCAGACTGTGTGTTCTGCCCGCCATTCATCGATCTTCCGGAAGCCATGAAGCTTACAAAGGATACCAACATCGGCATTGGTGCACAGAACATGCACTGGGAAGAATCCGGTGCCTTCACTGGAGAAATCGCCGGTGAAATGCTCAAGGCTATGGGTGTTGAATATGTCATTATCGGACATTCCGAACGTCGTCAGTATTTTGCAGAAACAGACGAAACAGTCAACAAAAAGACCATCAAGGCTCTTCAGCTTGGCCTGATCCCGATTACCTGCTGCGGTGAAACTCTGGAACAGAGAGAATCCGGCAAGGCTAAGGATATCGTAACCGGTCAGATCAAAGCTGGTCTTAAAGATATTACCGATATCACAAAGGTTGTTATCGCTTATGAACCGATCTGGGCTATCGGCACAGGCAAGACAGCTTCCAATGCAGAAGCCAACGAAGCCTGCGGCTGGGTTCGTGAAACCATTGGCGAAATGTACGGACCGGAAGCAGCAGATGCAGTACGCATTCAGTACGGCGGAAGCGTAAAACCGGGTAATGTTGTGGAACTGATGCAGGAACCCAATATTGACGGCGCCCTGGTCGGCGGTGCTTCTCTGACTGCAGACTTTGCAAAAATCGTCAATTTTGATAAACAGTAAGACTGTAACGATCAAAGAAGACTGATCAGAAAACATGTATGATAAGGGAGGTCAGCGGATATCAGTTCCGCAGGCCTCCCTTTTGGCTGTAATGCTGCAAAACTGACAGAATTGCTCCGGAGAATTTGATACTGCCGCAGATCAGTAAAGCGGTTGGTATCACTGGTCAGTGCCTGGCAAAAGCACACAGAACTATAATCAAATAAAAGCTGATAATGTTTACATGGATTATAAGATTCACAACCCGAATTGTGATATGTATAATGTATTCATCTCACGGGAGTTTATCTTAAATTGCTTTCAACATGCTTTTTTGTTATTATAGAGCGTATACTAAAAAGCCGGAAGGAGGTGCACGATGGAAATTTTGAATAATATTATACTGGGACTGTTGATTGTCGTCAGTATTGTTATGACTGTGGCAATTGTATTGCTTCCCCCGAAAGCTGAGGGTATGGGTTCCGCAATAGGCGGACAGGACTCTACACTGTTTGGCAGCAAGAAATCACACGGATTCACAGCAGTTCTCGAAAAAACTGTAAAGTGGTCTGCCGCAATATTTATGATCAGTGCATTTGTCTATAACGTAATTCTTAAATTCATTTAAACCGAAGTTAAATATTGGCCTGGCGGAGAAGGCAAACCAACGGGTCAGTATTTATTTTTTTTGCTTCGTTTAAAAATATCACCAGGAGGTTCGTAATGAATTCACTTTGGATTGCTCCGATTATCGGGGTGATCGCGCTGGCCTGTGCATGGTTCTACGCTTCACGCGTAAACAAAATGGACGCAGGTAACGCGCGTATGAAAGAGATCGCAGGCTTCATTCATGAAGGTGCGATGGCCTTTCTCGGACGCGAATACAGAGTTATCGCAATTTTTGCAGCGGTCTTATTTTTAGTACTCTGCTTCGTACCGGGTCTTGGCTGGAAGGTCGCTGTCAGTTTTCTGATGGGTGCATGCCTCTCAGTTCTTGCAGGCTTTATCGGTATGCAGGTTGCTACAAAGGCTAATGTCAGAACGGCAAATGCCGCCAAGGAAAGCGGAATCAGCAAAGCGCTGATGTGTGCGTTTTCCGGTGGTGCTGTTATGGGACTGTGTGTTGTAGGTCTTGGTATTCTCGGACTTTCTGTCTGCTATATGATGTTCGGGGATATGTCTATCGTCACAGGTTTCGGACTTGGTGCTTCTTCAATGGCTTTGTTCGGACGTGTCGGCGGCGGGATTTACACCAAGGCAGCCGATGTCGGTGCCGATCTGGTCGGTAAGGTTGAAGCCGGTATTCCGGAAGATGACCCGAGAAATCCTGCAGTTATCGCAGATAACGTTGGAGACAACGTTGGCGATGTCGCTGGTATGGGTGCCGATCTGTACGAATCCTATGTTGGTTCCATTATCTCAGCCATGACACTGGGCGCACTGACAACAGGTTTCGGCGATTCTCTGTCAAACTCTCTGTTCCCGCTTCTTATGGCAGGTACAGGTATTCTCTGCTCGGTTATCGGCACATTCTTTGTTAATGTCAAAGAAGGCGGTTCTCCGCAGAAGGCCCTGAACATGGGGACCTATATTTCCGGTATTCTGGTCGTCATCGCGACTTATTTCCTGTCTACTTCAATGCTGGGAACAATTTATCCGTTCTTTGCCATCGTTGCAGGTCTGGTCGTTGGTATTATCATCGGTCAGCTCACAGAATACTATACTTCAGAAAAATACAAGCCGGTTCAGCATATTGCAGAACAGTCTGAAACCGGTGCTGCTACGACCATTATTTCCGGTCTTGCAGTCGGTATGAAGTCAGTTGCTTTCCCGATTATCGCAATCGCAGTCGGCATCTATATTGCATACTGGGCACTGGCAGCTGCCGGTACTCCGGGTATCTCTTTCTGGGATCTCTCACTGATCACTGGAGCAGATGCTACCAACGGTCTGTACGGGATCGCTCTTTCCGCTGTCGGTATGCTTTCCACAGCTGGTATGACGATTGCAGTTGACGCTTACGGCCCGATCGCCGACAATGCCGGCGGTATTGCCGAAATGTCAGATCTTCCGGAATCAGTCCGTGACATTACAGACAGCCTCGATGCTGTTGGTAACACCACAGCTGCTATCGGTAAAGGTTTCGCTATCGGTTCTGCTGCCCTGACTGCACTGGCTCTGTTTGCTACCTATGCACAGACCGTAGGCCTGGCAGTTATTGATATTCTGGATCCGACCGTAATTATCGGTATGATGATCGGTGCTATGCTTCCGTATCTGTTCTCAGCTATGACGATGGAATCCGTCGGCGATGCTGCCAACAAGATGATTGAAGAAGTACGTCGTCAGTTCAAGGCGGACAAGGGTATCATGGCTGGCACCAGCAAGCCTGACTATGCACGCTGCGTCGATATTTCGACCACAGCTGCTCTTCATGAAATGCTCGTACCTGGTATCATGGCTGTTGTAGCTCCGATCCTGATCGGTCTGCTGCTCGGCGCCAACGCACTTGGCGGTCTGCTTGCAGGCGCAGTTGTTACCGGTGTTCTGGTTGCTATCCAGATGGCTAACTCGGGCGGTGCCTGGGATAATGCCAAGAAGTTCATCGAATCCGGCGCACACGGCGGAAAGGGCTCTGAAGCTCATAAAGCCGCAGTTGTCGGTGATACAGTCGGTGACCCCTACAAGGATACATCCGGTCCGTCAATCAATATCCTGATTAAACTCATGACTATCGTTGCTGTAGTATTCGCACCGTTATTCATGTAATTCACTCACAAGCCTCCGGGCTGTTTCAGATCATGTCTGAACAGTCCGGAGGTTTTTTTGTTTTATACGCCTATAGAAATACTAGGTAAATAATGCTTGCCATCTGTTTGCATTCGTCTTATAATTGAAATCACAGTAAATCACTGCGAATTAAGAGGCAGATATGAAGATAACAACAAAAGCACATTACGGCCTGATGGCGATGTGCACACTGGGCGCTCATTACGGTCAGGGACCTGTTTCTGTCCGGGAAATAGCCGAGCATCAGCATTGTTCCGATTCTTATATGGAACAGCTGATCGGGATGCTCCGGAAGGCGAAGCTGGTCAAAAGCGTAAGAGGAGCTCAGGGAGGGTATATTTTAACAAAGCCGCCGGATAAGATTACAGCTGCCGAGATGTTCAAGGCACTGGAGGGTCCGCTGGTTTTTACGGAATGCGCTGCCGATGAAACCAGCTGCAGCTGCACGCTGGAATGCGGCTGTTCGTCGCGTTTTTTCTGGAAGGATCTTCATCAGCATATCAATGATTTTCTCGAAAGCAGAAGCCTTGAGGATCTGATGCACGATGAACGTAGTGAAGGTCGCCCCAACGGCATAGACGAAACCCGTAAATATATTGATAAACAAGACAACTGAATGATAAAGAGGTAAACATGAAAAGAATATATCTGGATAACGCGGCAACGACGCCGGTGGATGAAGCGGTAATCGCAGAAATGCTTCCGGTTTTAAGAGATAATTACGGCAACCCGTCATCAATCTACAAAGAAGGCCGGGATGCCAAGAAAATGGTCGAAGAAAACAGAGCAAAGGTTGCACAGGCACTGGGTGCGGCACCACAGGAAATTTTCTTTACCGCCTGCGGAACCGAAGGCGACAACTGGGCACTCAGGGGCGTGACCTCCAAAAATAAAAAACGCGGCAAGCATATCATCACGACCGCGATTGAACACCATGCGATTCTTCATACAGCGCAGCAGCTGGAAAAAGAAGGCTTTGATGTGACTTTCCTCCCGGTAGACAAATACGGGAAGGTCAATCCTGAAGACCTGAAGAACGCATTGCGTGATGACACCATTCTCGTTTCAATCATGATGGCCAACAACGAAATCGGGACCATTGAACCGATTAAGGAAATGGTGAAGATTGTCAAGGAACATAACCCGCGCACGATATTCCACACCGACGCAGTACAGGCGTTCGGCAATATTCCTGTTGATGTAAAAGATCTGGGTGTTGATCTGCTGTCTGTTTCCGGTCATAAGATTTACGGACCCAAGGGAATCGGGGCGCTTTATATTAAAAAAGGCACGCCCATCGACAATTTCATGCAGGGTGGTGCCCAGGAACGAAAGAGACGTCCGGGTACAGAAAATACAGCCAGCATTGCCGGATTTGGGAAAGCTGCAGAAATTGCGGAAAAGCAGCTGCCGGAACATATGGAACATCTGTCAAAACTCAGAGACAGACTGATTCAAGGTGTTCTGGAATCCATCCCCGGTTCTGAGCTGACCGGACATCCGACAGACAGACTGCCGGGTAATGCCAGCTTCATTTTCGACTATATCGAAGGCGAAGGCATTCTGCTCAGTCTTGACCTGGCAGGAATTGCCGGTTCTTCCGGATCTGCCTGCACGTCGGGATCACTCGATCCGTCACACGTGCTGCTGGCGATCGGCCTGCCGGCAGGCCGTGCTCACGGTTCACTCAGACTGACTATCGGCCGTGACACCACGGAAGAAGATATCGATTATGTAATCAGGGAACTGGGCCCCATCATCAAACGGCTTCGGGCAATGAGTCCGCTGGATGCCCAGCATCCGATAGATGCCACCGTGTATGAACACGGGGAACATCATCATCATTAATTAGAAACGGCAGCCGGAATTCATATAAATTCGAGAGAACGAAAGATAAAGGAGCATCAAATGTATACAGAAAAAGTAATGGAAAACTTCACCAATCCGAAAAACGTCGGCGAAATCGAAGAAGCAAATGCAGTCGGCCAGGTAGGATCACCTGCATGCGGCGACATTATGAAAATGTCAATGAAAATCAATGATGACGGAATCATCGAAGATGTCAAATTCAAAACCTACGGCTGCGGCGCTGCCATCGCAACCAGCTCGGTTGCTACGGAAATGATCAAGGGCAAGTCAGTCGATGAAGCCAGAAAGCTGACCAATGACGAAGTTATTGAACAGCTGGGCGGACTGCCGCCGCAGAAGATTCACTGTTCGGTTCTGGCTGCGGAAGCCATTCAGGCTGCACTGGAAGACTGGGAAAAGAACAAGAACCAGGCAGCAGAATAATCTGATATTTCTGAAACCCGCCGGCTGGCGGGTTTTGCTTTTTTATGAAGACTTTCTGAATTAACCCGGCTCGCGGAAAGAGGATATCTGCGGTTA
This sequence comes from Eubacteriaceae bacterium, assembly GCA_050945075.1. Taxonomy (GTDB): domain Bacteria; phylum Bacillota; class Clostridia; order Eubacteriales; family Eubacteriaceae; genus UBA7485. The sequence continues at coordinate 8,411 of JBMNSG010000013.1, forward strand.
TGGTAAAATACAAAAAAAGCATGAAACTGACAGTCATAAAATATGAAACAGTTTTATGCGGATTTTCATAATCAGGGATAAGGAGCTTAATATGTGGGTCTCAGCACTTTTAAACCTGGAGGCAGTATCTATGAATCCATCCAGATGGTATGGACTTGTGACCGACCTGCGGGTAAAAAACAATCAGTTATCCTGCTTTGTCATCAAAAAAGGAAGCCGGTTTACGCCTTCGGTGTTTTTTCTGCCGGAAGCGATTGTCAGGGTCGAGGAAGAATATATTCAGGTTTGCTCGGAACACAGCCTGATGCGTCTGCCGCAGAAAGATTTTGAGGCGGGACAGACAGACAGTCTGTCACTGATTGGTCTTCCCGTTGTGGATAAATACAATGTTCAGTTTGGGAAAGTAACGGACGCATTTTTTACCAGAGAATTGAAAATCACCCAGTATGTTCTGTCCCGCAGCTTTTTTGATGATGTCGATTTTGGCTTTGTCATTATCGATGCTGAAGATTTGCAGGCGGATATGGAACAGAGAAGGCTGTGTTACAACCAGTCCAGGGACGATCTCCCCGAGAATCCCCGTCAGAGCGGGCTCATGCGCAAGATTTTCGGAATCAGGGAGGATAACCGATGAATAAAGCAAGACGGCTGATGCTGCTTCTGAATGCAATTATCATCATTATTGCCATTGTGATTCTCACGTTTATTTTTCCTGCCCTGTGGAATATTGCCGGCCCCTTTATCACTGCGCTGATAATCGCATACCTGCTGTTGCCGCTGGTCAAACGGCTGACAGCCAATGGAATGAGCCGGGGCTGGTCTGTCGCCATTGTAACGCTGGGCACCTTTGGCGTGATCGTGTTGTTTTTCGCGATATTCGTTCCGCAGCTTATGAACAGCATGAATCAGATGTCGCAGGTGCTGCCGCAGATCCGCGACGAGCTGACTCAGGCCGGTTCGCGCCTCGATGGAAAGATTACAGCGCTGCTGGGAGAAGATGCACTCTCTTCGTTAGATTTTCAGGATATTATCACCAAGGCCGGGCAGTATTTTGAATCCATGCTCAGCAGTTTTTCCAACACGCTGATCGAAAGCTCGGGCCAGGCTATGAATCTGGTCATTATTCCGATTGTAGCTGTCCTGCTGCTGCTGGATACCAGGCAGTTTGTGAACAAGCTCAACTACTTTATCCCGTCCTCCGGACGAACGGTCAGTCACAAGATGAGCTCTGACATAGACCGCGTGATTGGCGGATTTATCAGAGGACAGGCCCTGATGAGTCTGTGTGCCGGTATTCTGACAGCCTTTGGAGCAGTGGCACTGGGGATTCCCTACGCGCCGGTTATCGGCATTATAGCGACAGTTACATCTTTCGTTCCATACTTCGGACCGGTTGTGGGCTGCCTGATCATTGCGGTACTGGCGCTGTTTTCCGGTATTATCCCGACTTTGTTAATTGTGATCTGGATGGGTGTCGTACAGGTATTCTGCGGGAATATTCTCGCACCTACGCTCATGACTGAAAGCGTCGGGCTGAGTCCGATAGCCATTATCTTTGCTGTGTTCTTTTTCGGACAGCTTATGGGCGGCACCGGCATGCTGCTGGCCGTTCCGCTGGCTGGTACGCTCAAGGTGCTGCTCAATTATCTGGTTAAGGCTGCAGCCAACCCGGTTACGGATGGCGAGCCAACCCGGTTTGTCCCGGAACTGCCCGGCAGGAATACCGGTGAAAATACAGCGGAAAGCTGCCCGTCCGGAGACGCTGCAGGAAGCCAGTCAGAAAATTGAAACCGCAGTCACAGTTTGTTATAATTAATTATTCAAGGGACTGGAATCGCCCCTGTGAAGGGATTCTGATCTTTTTCTGAGAGATGTGCAGTTTTACGGCCATGTGCTGTAATTTCTGCGGATGAATCTGGGAGAAAAAGCAATGCAGAAATCCCTGAATCAATGATCTGACTTTGCTACAAGGAGAATATAGATGCAGCCATTAGGTTTAAATGAAATACGGGAAAAATTCCTTGAATTTTTTGAATCCAAGGATCATCTCAGACTGAAAAGCTTCTCGCTGGTTCCGGTAAATGATAACAGCCTGCTGATTATCAATTCGGGAATGGCGCCTATGAAGCCTTATTTTACCGGAGATGAAGTTCCGCCGAGAAAACGGGTCACAACCTGTCAGAAATGTATCCGCACACCGGATATTGAAAATGTAGGAAAAACAGCCCGTCATGGCACATTTTTTGAAATGCTCGGCGATTTTTCCTTTGGCGATTATTTTAAAAACGAAATTATTCCGTGGAGCTGGGAATTCTGCACGGAAGTGATGAAAATGGATCCGGAAAAGCTCTGGGTCACCGTTTACGAAGATGATGACGAAGCAGAAGAAATCTGGAAAAATGTTGTAGGCGTACCGGCAGAACGGATCGTACGTCTGGGCAAGGAAGATAATTTCTGGGAACACGGAACAGGCCCCTGCGGTCCCTGCTCGGAAATTTATTATGACCGCGGAGAAAAATACGGCTGCGGCAAGCCGGACTGCAAGCCCGGCTGTGATTGCGACCGTTATACAGAATTCTGGAATCTGGTATTTTCCCAGTTCGACCATCAGGAAGACGGCACTTATAAAGATCTGATTCAGAAGAATATCGATACCGGGATGGGTCTGGAACGTCTGGCCACCATTATGCAGGGTGTAGACAATATCTTCGAAGTCGACACGATCAGAAGTATTCTGGATAGAGTCTGCGGCATTGCCGGCGTAACCTATGGAGAAGACCACAATACAGATGTTTCGATCCGTGTCATTACCGACCATATCAGAAGCGTCACCTTTATGATCGCTGACGGTATTATGCCGGGCAACGAAGGACGCGGCTATGTCCTCAGACGTCTGCTGCGCCGGGCTGTCAGACACGGCAAGCTCCTGGGCATCAACGATCTGTTCCTGACAGATGTTGCAGATGAAGTGATCCGCAACTACGGCGGACATTATCCGGAACTGGGGGAAAAACAGGATTATATCAAGAAGCTTATCCGTATTGAAGAAGAACGCTTCAAGGAAACCATTGATCAGGGGATGTCACTGCTGGAAAGCGAAATTGACGAACAGATCAAAGAAGAAAACAAGGTGTTCCCGGGCGGAGCAGCCTTTAAGCTGTATGATACCTATGGCTTCCCGGTGGATCTGACAAAGGAAATCCTTGAAGAACGCGGCCTGACTCTGGCAGAAGATGAATTTGACCAGGCTATGGACGAACAGCGTGAACGTGCGCGCAATGCCCGCAAGGAAAGCAATATTCAGGTTTTCGCAGACGATCCCTTCAATCCGCTGGGAGCGGATGCTGTAACTGAATTTACCGGTTATGAACATTTTGACGGCACCGGACGGGTTCTGGGCCTGATTAAGGATGAAGAACTGGTGGACGGTGTCAGCAAGGGCGACAAGATCCTGATGCTGCTGGATCAGACTCCGTTTTATGCGGAATCCGGCGGACAGGTCGGCGACAAGGGACAGGTCCTGGCGCTGGAAGGCGAAGGCAGCCTGAATGTCGAAGACGTGAAAAAAGGAAGCCTGGGCCGCCACATCATCAGCGGTACTGTTACTGAAGGAAGCTTCAGTAAGGGAGAAGCGGTAGAATCCAAAGTGGATCCGGAGCTCCGCTGGGCAACCCAGAGAAACCATACAACCACGCATCTGCTTCAGAAGGCCCTGAAAATGACACTGGGCGAACATGTTGAACAGGCTGGCTCATTTGTTTCACCGACACGTCTGCGCTTTGACTTTAACCATTTTGAACCGATGACGGACGAAGAAATCCGCCAGGTCGAAAAAATTGTCAATACACAGATTCTCCGTTCGATGAACGTTACCACCACTCAGATGCCGATTGACGAAGCGAAAAAGCTGGGCGCCATGGCTCTGTTCGGAGAAAAATACGGCGATATCGTCCGTGTGGTCCGTGTCGGAGATTTTTCAGCAGAACTGTGCGGCGGCTGTCACATCAGCAATTCGGCTCAGGTCGGTTTCTTCAAGATCCTGTCTGAATCCGGTGTTGCTGCCGGCATTAGACGTATTGAAGCAGCGACAGGCATGAATGCCTTTAATTACGTGGAAGAAATGGACGACACGGTTCGCAATGCGGCCCAGATCGTTAAATCCACACCGGATCAGCTGGAAGAACGTCTGACGGAAATGAACCAGATGATCAGAGACAAAGACCGCCAGATTACGGAAATGAAGAGCCGTGAAGCCGGCAGCATGGTCGACGAGCTCATGCAGAACGCTGTAGATCTGGGTGACGGTGCCAGAGCTGTGATTGCGAAAATCGACGGGGCAGATGCCGAAGAGCTGCGTGATATCGCAGATAAACTCAGAGATGCTCTGGGATCAGGCGCAGTGCTGCTGGCGGCACCGGGTGAAGGCAAGGTCATCATCCTGGCAGCAGCCACAAAGGATCTGGTCAAAAAAGGCTTCCATGCCGGCAATCTGGTTCGCGAAGCAGCGAAGATCACAGGCGGCGGCGGTGGCGGACGTCCGGATATGGCTCAGGCCGGCGGACGCAAGCCCGAAAAACTGCCGGAAATGTTTGAAAAAGCTCCGGAATTGATTCGTTCACAGCTGGCAGCTAATTAAAATCAGCGGTTTTTGTTGTAAATTTTCATTAAAAGAGTTAATATTTTATTACAAGCATGCAGCAGGAGGATCAGAGTATGGATAATGAAACATCATTTGACCGCGGAACAATATTGTTCGATGTCAATAATGAAAAATCTCAGAGAATAGACGATATAATGCGCCGCATCTACACTGCTCTGGTCGAAAAAGGATATAATCCGGTAAACCAGATCGTGGGATATGTGATGTCGGGAGACCCGACATATATAACCAGTCACGGTGACGCGCGTATGCTCATTCAGAAAGTAGAAAGAGACGAGCTTCTTGAAGAGCTGGTCAAACGCTACATTGACAGTCTGGAAGGGACGGAAGAGTCCTGATCGGACACAGGCAGCTTGCAGATCAAGCTCCCGGCTCAGCTGCCGGGAGCTTTTGTCTTATATAGCTCCGTTTGAACGGAACGGCTTTTGATCCAGATACATTTCATGTAGCTGCCAGAGGTCCGGATTCGGAAGACGGGCGCATTCTGGCTGTAGCGATTTCCCGGCAGCCGGACGGCGCATTTTTGTTTTGCAGGGTGTTCATGCGGGAAAGTTTCCTGTATGAGGATTGTGCAAAATGAAAATGAAAACTTTGGGTAAAACCAATATCAGAGTTTCAGAAATCTGTTTCGGTACACTTACGGTCGGTCCGCTTCAGCGGGCATTATCCATTCAGGATGGACTCAGAGTGATGCAGGAAGCAGTAGAGCACGGAATTAATTTTTTTGATACGGCAGACCTGTACAATACGTATGATTATCTGCGGGAGCTTCTGAAAATCAAAAACGATGCAGTGATCTGCACCAAGTCTTATGATTACAGTGCAGAAGGTGTCCGCAAAAGCCTGGAAAGGGCTCTCAGAGAGCTGGATCGTGATTATGTGGATATTTATATGCTGCATGAACAGGAATCCAGATACACTTTTGAAGGTCACAGCGAAGCGATCGAAGAACTGATGCGTGCAAAAGAAGCAGGGAAGATAAGGGCTTTCGGAATTTCCACACACCGTGTGGAAGCAGTACGGGACGCTCTGGATTTTCCGGAGATTGAAGTAGTGTTCCCGCTTGTCAACCCGACAGGTGTCGGGATCGAAGACGGTACGGCTGCAGATATGCGTAAAGCCGCAGCCAGCCTCAAGGCAGCCGGCAGAGGCGTCTTCGGAATGAAACCGCTTGGAGGCGGGACACTGATACGTGAAAAGAAACGGTGCTTTGCCTATGCCAGGAAAATGCTGGATACAGGCGTACTGGATGCAGTTGCTATTGGCATGCAGTCACCGGAAGAGGTTCGTTATAACTGCAGAGCACTGCTTGGCGAATCTGTACCGGAAGAACTGGAACGGAGTGTCGGGGCAATGCCGCGGGAGCTTCATATCGACGACTGGTGTGAAGGATGCGGCTCGTGCGTAAAAAAATGCAGCCAGAAGGCGCTCTCACTCAAAAACGGAAAAGCTTCTGTAGATCGGGAAAAATGCCTGGCATGCGGATATTGTGCCGCAGTCTGTCCCGTTTTCTGTCTCAAAATCATCTGAATGCTTCACTGAAACAACTAATCTGATGCAACAGGGTATCATTTCATTTATGGCTGACAATCAGCCGGAACAGGAGATTAATGGAAAGAATACTGGGACTGGATATCGGAGATAAGTACATCGGGATAGCGGTAAGTGATCCGCTTAAAATCACGGCACAGCCTTACAGAACATACAGGCGTGCGAGCCGTGAAGAGGATCTCGCTTTTTTCAGAGACGTTGCAGAGCAGTTCAGGCCTTCGCTGATTGTTGCCGGACTGCCGCTCAGTCTTGACGGGGGAGAATCCGCACAGACAAGGAAAGCAAAGAATTATGCAGGCTTTCTGAAAAACGCACTCGGGATTCCCGTCGTTTTCTGGGATGAACGTCTGACAACCGAAGAATCTCACGATATCCTCAGCGAATCTGGAATTCGTAAATCCGACCGGAAACAAATGATTGATACGGTGGCAGCCCAGATTATTCTCCAGGAATACCTGGAAGCCAATCGACCGGCAGTAAATTCGAACCAGAATAGTGAGGAAAATCATGGATGAATCAAACAGATTTTTATTAAAGAACGAAAACGGCGAGGAGCAGGAATTCGAACTCGTTGTCTCTCTTGACATTGACGACAAAACGTACATTCTACTGGCAGATGAAGGAGACGATTCCGTCTATCCGTTCGTAATCCGTACAGATGAAGACGGTGAAGAAATGCTTTATCCGGTAGAAGACGAAGACGAATTCAAGCTCATCGAAGAAGCATATGATGCGCTCTCAGATGAAGATGCCTCCTGCTGCTGCAGCGGCGAGGACAGTGAAGACAATGGCGGCTGCGGCTGCGGCTGTGGCTGTTCCGATCAGAAACAGAGCATCTGATGAACGTTAGAGTAAAAGAAAACGAACGGGAAAGTCTTCCTGAAACCCGTAAAAGCAGCAGAGACAAAAATCTTCCGGAACCGCGCAGAAATAACAGAAAAACGCAGAATCCGGCTGCTAAAAAACATACAGCACCTTATACACATAAATCAAAGCGCAGACGTAAAGCCAACAGAGACAAGCTTAAAGTCATTCCGATTGGCGGACTCGGTGAAATCGGCAAGAACATGACGGTTTTTGAGTATAAAAACCAGGCAGTTATCGTGGACTGCGGGCTGATGTTCCCGGATGACGATATGCTGGGCGTCGATATTGTCCTGCCGGACTTTGAATATGTCCGCAACAACAAGGACAAGATCAAGGGACTGATCGTCACACATGGTCACGAAGACCATATCGGCGGGATTGCCTATCTGCTCAAGGAAGCTAATATTCCGGTTTATGCAACCCGGTTTACCATGGGCCTGATCGAAAAGAAGCTCAACGAACACAATCTGCTGTCACATGCGGATCTGAACGTCATCAAAGCGGGTGAAAAATTCAAGCTCGGTGATTTTGACATCGAACCCATCCGCGTCAACCACAGTATTGCAGATTCTGTAGCCTTCTGTATCAAGACACCTGCGGCAACGGTTCTGCATACCGGCGACTTTAAGATCGACTATCAGCCGATTGACGGCGAAATCATGGATCTGCAGCGGATATCCGAGCTGGGGGCAGAAGGCGTGGATCTGCTTATGGCAGATTCGACCAATGTCGAGGAAGCCGGATTTACCCCGAGTGAATCTTCAGTTGGTGAAACTTTTTACCAGTTGTTCAGAGGAAGCAAAAACAGAATCATCGTTACGACCTTTGCTTCCAATGTACACCGTGTGCAGCAGATTATCGATGCCGCGGCGGCCTATAACAGAAAAGTTATCGTTACCGGACGCAGTATGGAAAATATGGTGGAAGTAGCCACTGACCTCGGTTACCTGAACATTCCCAAGAATACCCTGATCGACATCAAGGATATGAACAAGTTCAAGCCTAAAGAACTGGTGGTCATCACCACCGGCAGCCAGGGCGAACCGATGGCAGCTCTGGGGCGTATGGCAAATGGAGAACACCGTTATCTGAATGTCGGTAAAGGCGATACGGTTATCATTTCCGCATCTCCGGTTCCCGGAAACGAAAAAATGGTGGCCGATGTCATTAACCGTCTGGTAGATCTGGGATCGGATGTCGTGTACAAGAAATTTGCTGATATCCATGTTTCCGGTCATGCCAAGCGTGAAGAGCTCAAACTGCTTCAGGTACTGGTTAAACCGAAGTACTTCATGCCGATTCACGGCGAATCCAGAATGCTGCTCCATCATGGTACACTGGCAGAATCTCTGGGACAGAATCCGAAGAATATTTTCATTATGGAAAACGGCAAGGAACTGGAACTCGATCATTTTTCAGCAAGAGTCGCAGAAGACACAGTTCCGGCGGAAGCGGTACTGGTTGACGGACTCGGTGTCGGGGATATCGGCAATATTGTCCTTAACGACAGACGCAAGCTTTCTGAAGACGGACTGTTTATCGTGGTCTGCAAGATGAAGAACGGCAGGGCAGTCGCCACACCGGATATCATCTCGAGAGGTTTTGTCTATGTCAAGGAATCTGAAAGTCTGATGAACCAGGCCAGAAAACAGATTGAAGACGTACTGAAGAAGTGTGAAGACAAGGGAATTACCGACTGGGCGGATATCAAGAGTGAAATCAGGGAAACACTGTATCGTTTCCTCTTTAAGAAAACACAGCGTAAACCTATGATATTACCCATTCTGATTAATGTTTAATCTCATTTTATGCTTTTGTAAAAAAAGTGTAACGAATTCCTGCAGTTATGTTATAATAAGCAAAATAAAAGGAAAAAAATGAACGTATACGACGAAGCAAATAATCTGGCAAAGGCTCTTCGTGAGTCAGACGAATACAAGCGTTTCAAAGAAGCAGAAACAACGCTGAAACAAGATAATGAACGCTGGAAAATTGCCAGTGATTATGCCAAAAAACAGATGGCCATGCAGTCTAAACAGATGATGGGACAGGAACTTACAGAAGACGAAATCAACGCCTACAATACCCTGACTCAGACTGTTCTCGGGATACCGGTCATAGCCGATTATTTTCAGTCACAGATGTATTTCGGAATGATTTTCCAGGATATTATGGGAATTATTTCAGAAGCCGTCGAACTTGATCCTGGTTTCTTTTCCGATGAAGAAAAATCCGAAGAGGAAACATCTGAAGGGGAAAAACCCGAAGAATAAAAACAGGAAAACTAAACAGACAAATTTATAATGAGCAAGGAGACTTGCTCATTTTTTCTGTTTCTGTCGTAGACGCTTAGAAAGAGCATATTATGAGACGAAGCAATCTGGGCAGAGAGTTTAACAACACTCCGCCGGAAAACTACAAACATCCGGAACAGCAGAACCGGGTACAGCCTGCTGACAGCAAAACCGGGCAGAGACGTTCTGCCGCTCATCAGGATACCACAGAAGGTGAGAGCCGGACGGGTACAGGCGGTCAGAAACAACAGAACAGCAGAACTCCTGAAACCGGAACCAGCAGAACAGCAGGGTCAGGGAACCGTGCTTCGTCCCGCTCAAGGCGTCAGAATGTGCAGCAGCCGGCGTACGCGGCTCAGACTCAGGACGGCGGTTATTCGCATAAAAAACGGATGAGCCACAAAATGCAGGTTATGCTGTTTGTGGGAATTTCAGTCCTGCTGCTGGTGGCGATGTTTTTCCTCGCTATGGCTTACTATAACAGTCAGCTGCAGCCCCGGAGCAGCGCCAGCAAAGATATTCTGGTAACCATTCCGGAGGGGAGTTCTATTTCCGAAACAGCAGATATTCTGGAAAAAGAAGGCGTGATCAAAAATTCCATGATTTTCCAGAGCTACGCCGGACGCCACTCGTATGGCGGACAGAGTATTCAGGCTGCTACCTATCTGCTCTCGCCTGATATGTCAGTTGCTGATATATTTACCAAATTAATCGATGGTGATGCCTATCACGGAAATGAGTATAAGTTTACGATTCCGGAAGGCAAAAACATTACCGAAATGAGCACAATTATAGCTGATTCCGGTGTCTGTACCGCGGATGAATTTATTGCAGAAACAAAAAAACTGTCGGATTATATGGCTAAATATCCGATCCTCGATTCGATTCCGGCGGACAAAGTCAGCCAGCGTACACTGGAAGGCTATCTGTTCCCGGATACCTATGATGTGGCTGTGACAAGCGATCAGAAGGGTGCGGAACAGGTCTGTAACGCCATGCTGGAACGCTTCACGGAAGTCTTTAACGATGACATGATTGCTCAGGCGGACAAAGACGGACATACAGTCGATCAGATTGTGATCATGGCATCCATTGTCGAACTGGAAACCAAACTGCCTGAGGACAGAAAAGATGCGGCTTCCGTATTCTGGAACAGAATTGACCAGAATATGCCGCTTCAATCCGATATTACCGTAGATTATGCACTGGGAACCAAGACGCCGGTATTGACAACTGAACAGGTTCAGAGTACCGACTCCCCGTATAATACCTATCTGAACACCGGACTGCCGCTGGGTCCGATCTGCTCACCCGGAGAAGCGTCACTCGATGCAGCGCTGAACCCGAATAAGACAGACTATCTGTACTTTGTAGCGGATATGGATACCGGCAAGCTTCACTTTAACACGACACTTGAAGGACATGAAGCTGATGTACAGACTTATATGGGCAATTGAGCCGTCTGTATGAAGATCCGCTCGCGGAGTGGATTGAGAAAAAAACACGGGATTCAGGGTTTGAACCGCCCTGTCTCGGGGAAATCAGAAAACAGGCTCTGCGTGAAAACGTGCCTGTAGCCGAAGTGCAGACAGCGGCACTTCTTGCCGAAACAGTCCGGATGCATCAGCCTGAAAAGATTCTGGAAATCGGATGCGCAGTCGGTTATTCCTCCATGCTTATGGCATGGACTGCAGGACCTGCGGCCAGAATCATGACGGTTGATGTTCAGCCCGGCATGATCAGGCAGGCGCGCGCGAATATTGAGCGGCTCGGATTTGAAAATCAGATTTTTCCGATTGAGGGCAGAGCCCAGGATGTCCTGCATGAGCAGGTTATGAAGGGAAAAGCCTCACCGTATCCGTTACAGCCGCCTTACGACCTGATTTTTATGGATGGACCGAAAGGGCATTATATCCGGATGCTGCCGGACGTGCTGCGTCTTTTAAAGCCGGGCGGCGTGCTGATAGCGGATAACGTTCTGTTCCGGGGAATGGTGGCAGAAAAGGTTCCTGCGAAAAACAGGAATATAACCATCGTCAAACGGCTCAGACATTTTCTGGACAGGATCATGAAGGATCCCGGGCTGTCTTCGATTATTCTGCCGGTTGGTGACGGTGTTTCCATCAGCATAAAACGGCAGGAAAACAGCAGGAAAGCAGAATCGGATTATAAATGACAGGGAGCACTGCGGTGCTCCTTTTTTTAACAGAAAGACAGAACAATGAGAAAACCTGAACTGCTGGCTCCGGCCGGCGATTTTGAAAAGCTGCGTTATGCGCTTCATTATGGGGCAGATGCTGTTTACTGCGCCGGAAAACGATTCGGGATGCGTTCCAACGCCGGCAATTTCAGTGATGAAGAGTTGAAACAGGCCGCAGACTATACGCATGGGCTGGGAAAGAAAATCTATGTCACGGTAAATATCACCGCCAATAATCAGGATATTGACGATCTTCCGGATTATATCCGCTTTCTGGAATCGATCGGGATCGATCATCTGATTGCGGCGGACCCTGGTGTCATTATGACTATCCGGGAAGCAGCCCCGGATATGAAGATTTCCATCAGTACCCAGGCCAATACACAGAACTGGAAAAGCTGTGAATTCTGGTATCGGAATGGAGCCGGACGTGTCGTGCTTGCACGTGAACTGGGGCTGGATGCGGTCACTGAACTGATCAGGAAAAAGCCGGAAGACCTGGAAATCGAGATGTTTGTCCATGGCGCCATGTGTATCTCACATTCGGGTCGGTGCCTGATCTCGAATTATATGACCGGACGTGACGCCAACAAAGGGGACTGTGCCCAGCCCTGCCGCTGGAATTATTCACTCAGGTCCAGGGAAAAAGCGGACGATGCCCGTGAGTATGAGCTGGTTGAACAGCAGCGCCCGGATCAGCACTGGCGGATCGAGGAAGACGAACGGGGAAGCTTTTTCTTCAACTCAAAAGATCTCTGCCTGATTGATAAAATACCGGAGCTTATAGCAGCCGGCGTGGACAGCTTTAAAATTGAAGGCAGGATGAAGAGTATTTATTATGTATCGACCATTGTCAGTGCTTACAGACAGATGATCGATGCTGTCTGTGACGGGACAGCAGATGAACAGACGGCAGTGCGGCTCCGGGAAGAACTGGAGAAAGTTTCCCACCGCGATTACACAACCGCCTTTTATGATAAGAAAGCAGATGGTGATGCCCAGAATTACGGAAGTTCCAGTTATATCCGCAGTTGTGATTATGCCGGTCTGGTGCTTTCTTACGATCCGGAAACAGAGACTGCTCTGGTTGAACAGCGCAACAAACTGATTACAGGCGATGACCTGGAGCTTCTGCAGGCTGGAAAACCCGGTTATATAAAAATCAGCGATGTGGTTTTATATGATGAACAGATGAACCGTATTGAAGCGACACCGCACGCCCGCATGTTGTTCAGAATTAAAGTTCCCGGTCCGGCAGCCCCTATGGATATTCTCAGGCGCCCGCAGCAGTCGTAAGACTGCTGTTTTTTTATGCGTGTTTTTGAGATTATTTGATTACAGTTACTTGACTATGCTGAAAAATCGTTATAATGAAACTATAACAGAAAAAGAAAACGATTAGATTAACTGGGAATGAAAAAGTTTGGAAGAAAATGGAAAAATAACAAAATATTACCTTTCAAACTTAGTCAAATCCTGTTATATTATAGGTACAGGAGAAATCAATGCTGACACAAGACCGATACAAGAAAATCCTCGAATTTCTTGAAAGTGAAGGATCCGGTTCCGTCAAGCGTCTCAGTGAGGTTGTCGGAATTTCAGAGTCAACAATCCGCAGAGATCTGGCAGAACTTGATAAGAGAGGACTCATAGCCAAGGTTTATGGCGGAGCAACATCCAGAGAACACAGAGTACGGACAGAAGAAACGGATATGCTGCAGAAACACAATCTGTTCAGTGCCGAAAAGGAACGTATCGGAAAGTATGCAGCCAGCCTGGTAAAAAAAGGTGATTTCGTCTATATAGACGGTGGTACAACGACAGAGGTGGTGATTCGTTATCTCAAGGAAAAGGACGCGGTTTATATGACCAACGGACTTTTTCAGGCACAGCTGCTTACAGCAAGAGGATTTGAGACGCACGTTCTGGGCGGCAGAATCCGGCTGGAAACCGAAGCGATTGTCGGGGCAGAGTCGTTGAGCCAGCTGGAAGCCTACAATTTCAGTATCGGTTTTTTCGGAACAAACGGCATAACCGCGGAGAACGGTTATACCACTCCGGACCTTATGGAAGGTTCAGTCAAAGAGGCGGCGATGAGACATTCGCTGAGGGCCGTGGTCCTTGCGGATCCGTCGAAATTCGGGCGGATTTATCCGATGACCTTTGGCGGAATTGAAAGTGCGGAGATTATTACAACGGTTCTTCCGGATCCGTCAATCCGGAATAAAACAACAATAACGGAGGCAGACTATGATTTACACAGTGACCTTTAATCCGTCACTGGATTACATTGCGGATGTTGAGGATTTTAAGCTTGGACTGACAAACAGAACAAGCAAAGAAGCGCTCTATCCGGGTGGAAAAGGCATCAATGTTTCGATGGTCCTGAAAAATCTGGGCCTCGATTCATCAGCGCTCGGCTTTATCGCCGGTTTTACCGGATCTGAGATCCAGAGAAAGCTGGAAGAACGGAAAATCAATACGGATTTCATTCAGCTTGACGAAGGTTATTCAAGAATCAATGTCAAACTCCGGGCTGCCGAAGAAACAGAAATAAACGGTATCGGACCGGATATCGGGACAGAAGCGCTTCAGGCGTTATACAAACAGCTCGACACGCTCAGTGAAGGCGACTATCTGGTGCTTGCGGGAAGCATCCCCAATTCGATGCCGGCAGACACCTATGAACAGATTGCTGCTCATCTCGACGGACGCGGAATCCGCATCGCTGTAGACGCAACGAAGGACCTTCTTATGAATGTCCTCAGATATCATCCGTTTGTTATTAAACCCAATAATCACGAGCTTGCGGAAATGTTCGGTGTTACACTCACCGGCAACGCAATGATCGCTGAATATGCCAAGCGCCTCAGGGAAATGGGCGCTCAGAATGTCATCATCTCGATGGCCGGGGACGGGGCTATATTTGTACCGGAAAATGGAGAACCGGTATTTTTACCCGCACCTAAAGGACAGGTTGTCAATTCAGTTGGAGCCGGAGATTCAATGGTAGCAGGTTTTGTAGCCGGAAATGCCAGCGGGCTTACCCGCGAAGCGTCGTTCAGGCTCGGCGTTGCGACCGGATCGGCATCGGCCTTTTCAGAGCTTCTGGCAACAAAGGAAGACGTGGACAGGCTTCTGGAAACACTTCCGGAACCCCAGCTGATTGTATAAGATTTACGGACGGAATGGAGAGCCGTCCGAAACAGGAGGAATGGAATGAGAATAACGGATCTGCTCAGCAAAAGCGGGATTGATCTGAACGGGAAACCAGGGACCAAACAGGAAACAATCGACCAGGTCACTAACCTGATGAACAACACAGGTAACCTTTCAGACAAAGAAGCTTACAAGAAAGCGGTTGAAAAGCGCGAAGAAGAAGGAACGACGGGCATTGGAGACGGCATCGCGATTCCGCACGGAAAATGTGCGGCTGTCAAGAAGCCGGGCCTGGCCGTTCTGGTTGTCAAAGAAGGTACGGAATATGATTCGATGGACGGACAGCCCACCAATCTTATTTTTGAAATTGCCGTACCGGAAAATTCGGACAACACACATCTTGAGCTGCTTTCAAGATTGTCGATGATGCTCATGGACCCGGGCTTCAAGGATTCACTGATCAACGCCACCGACAAAGATGCATTCCTGAATATCGTCGATGCCAAGGAACGTGAACGTTTTGGCGAAGAGGATATGGCTAAAGAAGACAAGGGCCTGGACGCGGTTGAACGCGGGGTCATGGATCTCAACGAAAAGGAAATGAATGTCCGTGAAGCTGCAGCGACAGCTGACGCTTCGGAATGGCCGAGAATCCTCGGTGTTACAGCCTGTCCGACTGGTATTGCTCATACCTATATGGCAGCTGAAGCGCTGGTGAATACCGGTGCTGACAAAGGCATTAAAGTCAAAATCGAAACCAACGGCTCCGGCGGGACCAAGAACAAGCTGACGCCGCAGGAAATTGCGCATTGCGATGCGATTATCGTAGCAGCTGACAAAAAAGTCGAAACAGATCGTTTTGCTGGAAAACCGGTTATTCAGGTTCCTGTTAAAGATGGTATTTCAAGACCTGCAGAACTGATTGATGAAGCACTATCCGGCAATGTTCCGCCTTTCAAAGGATCCGGTTCCGGAGCTGGCGAAGCAGAATTCGCGCCGGAAAAAGAAAGTGTCGGCCGTAAGATCTACAAAGATCTGATGAACGGCGTATCCAACATGCTTCCGTTCGTTATTGGCGGCGGGATTCTGATCGCTATTGCATTCCTGCTCGATGACTACAGCATTGACCCGTCTAACTACGGGATGAATACACCGGTAGCAGCCTTCTTTAAGACGGTCGGTGGTGCGGCATTCGGATTTATGCTGCCTGTTCTTGCCGGTTACATCGCTATGTCTATTGCTGACAGACCTGGTTTCATGCCTGGTTTCCTCGGCGGATATCTTGCCAGCACAGGTACTGTTTTCTCAAATGGTACTTTTGAAGCCGGCGCAACTTCCGGATTCCTGGGCGCACTGATTGCTGGTTTCATGTGCGGTTATATCGTCCTTGGCCTTGAAAAACTGTTTGACAAGCTTCCTGATTCTCTTCAGGGAACAAAACCGACCCTGCTTTACCCGGTGTTTGGCCTGCTGCTGACCGGTCTGGCAATGATCTTTATTATCAATCCTCCGGTAGCGTGGCTTAACGGCGCACTGTCTGCAGGTCTGCAGAGCATGGGCGGATCTTCAAAAATCCTGCTTGGCGCAGTTCTGGGCGGAATGATGGCTATTGATATGGGCGGCCCCTTCAACAAGGCAGCTTATGTATTCGGTACAGCAATGCTGGCAGATGGCCAGTATGACATTATGGCAGCGGTTATGATCGGCGGCATGGTTCCTCCGATTGGGATCGCACTCTGTACAACTTTCTTTAAAAACCGCTGGACTAAATCAGAACGCGATGCCGGTATCACCAACTACATCATGGGTCTGTGCTTTATTACAGAAGGTGCGATTCCGTTTGCTGCGGCAGATCCGGGACGTGTTATTCCTTCATGTGTAGTCGGTTCTGCAGTTGCCGGTGCGATCTCCATGGCCTGCGGTGCAACACTGATGGCGCCTCACGGTGGTATCTTTGTCTTCCCGGTTGTCGGAAATCCGCTTATGTATACAGTGGCTCTGATCATTGGATCTCTGGTTACCATGGCTCTTCTGGCCGTATTTAAAAAACCTCTTCCGGCTCAGGCGGTTAAAAACGCCTGACTGGGTATAAGGTGTTAGTAAGTTTCAACTGTAAGTATTTGACTTCAAAAGAGAAAAAGCCTATATTTTTCCCCTTTTGAGTGTTAAACTACTTATAGAAATATAACATACAGGGAGATTTGTAATGAAGGAATTTAAGTACACCATCACAGACCAGGCTGGTATTCACGCAAGACCGGCAGGACTTCTCGTAAAGCAGACACAGCCTTATGCATCTGAAGTTACCATCGTTAAGGGTGACAAGAAGGGTAATGCAAAGAGCATGCTCAGCGTTATGGGTCTCGGAGCAAAGCACGGTGAAGAACTGACCATTCAGGCTGAAGGCCCGGATGAAGATGTTGTCATCACAGAACTCGAAGACTTCTTCAAGAACAATCTTTAAGCAATAAAGCAAGGCCGGCGGAAACGCCGGTCTTTTCTTTTTGCACGAAAATGGTGTAATAGTACAACATACCGGTTTAGCTGCAAGGGTATAATGAATATACATGCTATGTGAGGTGAACCCATGAATAAATGGACAGCAGACGGAAATCAGGCGAAGCTTTCGATCACGGCAGATATGCTGGATCATTCGGAAGCAGCACTGGATAATCAGGCTGGTGCTTTTTTCAGCTTTGAACCGGGCGATAATGATAAACGCATCATTTTATATTACGAAGGAAGAGAATTTCCGAGTTATCTGGAACCGGATTCCGGTGCCGGACAGCTCAGCTGGAGCAAGGCGCTGGGAAGCAGGCTGGTCGGAGAGTTTCCAGATTATGTCAGTTATCTGAAAAATCCGGATCAGGGAATTCCCGAACTTGTTTTTCAGGAAAGCGGGGAAGGACAGTTTGTCCTCAAGCTCAAGCTGCCCTGGGCTGAAAGCCTGGAAAAGAAACAGCAGCTGTTTGATTATATCGGAATTGGAGACGATACCGAAAATTTTGCAGATGCCTACGAAATTGAATTCCTGAAAGAATTTTTCGGAGAACTCAACAACAGAGGTCAGGCGGATGTCTTTATGGTCTCCGGCAAGCTCAAACGGTATTTTGAAAAAAGAGAAAAGGAAGCAGGGGAACAGGACAGAGCCGCGGATAAACAGATTGAGAATCTGCAGTCGGCGGGACTGGACGATATCCTGTCGTTCCTGATGGCCGGCCCCTATCAGAAAGCTTCTGATCTGGGCATTATGAGTCTGCAGCAGAATGACGATCATTTTGTTTTTCAGCTCAGCCACGAGCTGCTGGATGAAATCTCGACCGATGACAGAAATTTTCTCGAAGAAAGTCTGGGCAGAAAACTGACTGCTTATTTTGACCGTCAGGATGCGCCGTCGCTTTCAGACAGTCTCAATGCTTTCATGAGTGACTACAACAGTTATTTCGGTAAGGATTTTCGTTATTCGTTTAAAGACGTGATCCTGCAGGCGATTCCGGCCGGCATTATGAATACCGGCATTTTCCCTTCCGGTGATTTCAAGGCCTCCGGATTTGCTGGCACCGATACCTGGACGGAAGTTCCGTATATAAGGGTTACGCAGAAAAACAAGCCGGGAAGCAGTGTTAATATTCAGTATATTCTCGATAAAGAAACCGGCAAGCTGTATCTGACCCTGAGTCTGGACGGAAGCGATATAGAACGGGAACTCAGAAAAGCAGGACGGGAAGACGCAGATCTGCTCACAGCAGAAGCGCTCAAACAGACAGCCGGACTGGTTCGAGGTCATATTGCTCCGGATACCTTCAGCGCAGATATCGAAACAGCAGTTCTCAACGATTCCAAGCTTCAGAACGGTATTCTTTTCTACAAGGTTTATGAACACGCTGCTCCGGACGATACGACCATTGAACAGGATCTGACCGAAGCACGGGATCTGCTTGAGGGACTGGACATGCTGGATTTCTCCAACCTGGACAAGCCGCAGGAAGAACCGGAAGAAGAAATAGAAGACGATGCAATTGCAGTGGAAACGGATGAAGACGGCACTGTAATGGCTGAATCCGACGAAGAAGCATATGAGGAAACGGACGAAAATGAACCGTTCTCTTCCGAATCAATAAATCAGGACACAGATAATACTGAAACATCAGAAGCCGTGGCAGAAGAAATTGAAGTTATTGAAATTGTCGCGGATGATCAGGATGAAAGTGCAGATGACTCAGTGCCCTGCGATGCTGTGAATCCGGAAAATTCGACAACTGTGGAAGTGCAGCCGGCAGAGAATCAGGAAGGTGTCATTCCGCTGTCCGGGACTGTAGAAGAATCAGAAGAAACGGCAGCGAACAAGACCGCCGCCGCAGTCCAGCCGGAAACTCCGGAACGTACGGTCAATCCTGGCTTGTTCCAGGATAAAGTGGACAGTGTGATTACAGAAGTAAAATCCGGGTCTGCCAGCGCCGGCGAAAGTCCGATCCGGGCTGCCACTGCAGGTGCAGCAGCACTAGCTGCCCACGAAAAAGCCGCAGAAAGCGGCAGTTCACAGTCAGCAGCAAAAGGACAGGGAGCTGCAGGCACCCGCAAGAATGAACACAAGATAAGCGGAATCAGCCGTGAAGCCATTCTCAATGCCCAGGAGGTACTGGAGGAATCACGTCATCGTCATGGAGCTGTGACGGTGCCTGAAGCCGTACCGCGCAAGATCTATAAGAAACCGCTCAAGGCGCATGATGCCCTGGAAGGAATCACCCGTTATATGCGTTCGAAAGGATTCCCGGTATCGGAAGAATCCGTTCAGAATCTTTATCTGAGCTTGAAGGCTGTTCCGCTGGCGGGAATTGCCGGAACGCCGGTCAGTGACAGGGATGAATTTGTCCGTCTCTTTGCAGAAGCCTCAGGAGCCAATGCAGTCAGCGGCCGTTTCCAACAGGTGAGACTGAAGAATATTGCCAATCCCATGGCTATGCTCTTTGGTGCTGTGGATCAGCGGACGGGTAAAATCAGACAGGGTCTGCTCAGTGCTTTCGCGGATAAAGCAGCCATGGAACCGGAAGCGCCGTTCTTTATCTATCTGAAGGATTTACCGGTCAGCACCGCCCAGGATATTATTGGCGAACTTCTGGCTCTTGCAGATTCCCGACACAAGAGCGGAGAGCACATCGTAACAGATGCTCTGTATATTCCGGGAATCTGGAATGATCAGGTGAACGAACCGGTTCTGCCGGATAATCTGTTTGTTCTGCTTTCACCGGAAGCAACCCGGGCGGATATTGAGGACCTGAGAACCATTGACCATCTGAATCTGATTCAGGTTCCGCAGATGCCTTTGACAACTACAGGGACGCGTAAACAGAGACCGGAAGAATATGCGGCTTCCTTCTTTGCCGGACCTTATCTGAGCCTTTCTGATTCGGAAGGAAACACGGATTCACTGAATGACGTGATTGTCCTTCTGGAAGCCATGAACGGGGTGCTGGCAAAAGCAGATGCGAGAATCGGCAGGAAGGTTATGGATGAAATCTGCCTGTATCTGCTTTACAATAACAACGAAAATCTGATGAGTCAGGAAAAAGCGCTGGATTACATTATTCTGCAGAAGATCCTGCCCAGGATTACGGGAACCGGCGAACAGGTGGAAACAGCACTCACGGATCTGTTTAAAATCTGCGCAGGAACAAAATCCGATACGGCTGTCCGAAATTATGCCGGACAGGGCGGCCTGTTCCCACTCTCCGCGGCCAAGCTGTCGCGCATGGTGAAGGAACTCGACCGCAGCGGAAAGACATCAGTGCTGGCCTAGACAAAGCACTGGTCTGGATTTGACGAATCGATCTACTGGCAGCGAATCGATCTACTGGCAGCAGGATAATCTGCATTAAGACAATCTGTTTTATTTGAAGCCTCCGGGAGTCCGGAGGCTTTTTATATGTTCTGGTCCGGGGGGTGGTCACGATAAACAGGAAAGGCCGGAACGGGTCCTGAAGAGGATGGCCTTTCTACTGTAAAGAAAAAATCCGGAACATGACGTTCCGGATTTTTACCTGTTATGTGCTCTGTTTCAGGTTATGTGCTTCACAGGGCTTTGTTTGAAATTTAGTGTATTAATCTGAGTTCTGGCTTTTTATTTGCGTGTTTGCCTGGCATTGACTGTCGCTTCAATACTCATAGCGACAAAATTGAAAAGCCGTTCCGTTTCTCCGGTCAGGCTCAGGTAGCCCAGCAGTGCTTCAAAACCGGTTGCCCAGCGATAATCGGAAACGGAGGCGTTTTTGGGGACGTGACTCTGGGTATTGCGTCCGCGGCGGACAATCGTTTCCTCTTCCTGCGTAAGCAGGCCTGAATCGGTCAGGACTTTCATAGCCTGTGCCTGGCCGCCGGCTTTTACGTAGGTGACTGAATTCTTGTTAAAACGGTCAATGGTTCCAACCGAAACGGTAACCAGATATTTGCGGACAGCATCGGTATAGACACTGTCTCCGATCCACGCCAGCACCAGCGGACTGAGCTGACGCGCCTGCGCAGGTGTAAACTGTTTTTTCAGGGCTTCCTGTACGGAGGTCAGATCCGTTTCCATTTTACGCCTTCCCGGGTATCCTTGAGCGCAATACCTTCGGCAGACAGCTGGTCGCGGATTTCATCGGCTCTGGCGAAATCTTTGTTTTTACGGGCCTGCTGGCGCTGCTCGATCAGTTCCTCAATATGGGCATCATCATCGGCAGCCTGATTTTCTTTGGGCTGTGCAATGCCGATAACGCCGGTCAGTTCTTCGAACAGATCGAGAGGTGCCAGAATCATCGCAGCGGGTGATGTTTCGTCAAGCCTGCCATTGGCTTCACGTACCAGATCAAAGATGGCGGCGATGGCATCGGCGGTATTGAGGTCGTCATCCATGGCGTCAATGTAGGCCTTGCGGTACTGGTCCAGAGAAGCAGTCCATGCTTTTTCATCATCAGTCAGGGCTCTGTCATCCGCATGATCCAGCAGGTACTGTGCATCTTCACGGAAATTGAGCAGACGATCCAGGGCTGCCTGTGACTGTTCGATCATTTCCCGGGAAAAATTAACCGGGCTCCGGTACTGTGCCATAAGCATGAACATGCGTACGGCTGCCAGATCATATTCCTGTGAGATTTCCCGGACGGTGAAGAAGTTGCCCAGGGATTTGGACATTTTAACCTTGTCGATGTTGATATAGCCGTTGTGAACCCAGTAATTGGCGAATCTGCATCCGCAGGCTCCTTCTGACTGGGCGATTTCATTTTCATGATGCGGGAAGATCAGGTCCTGTCCGCCGCCGTGAATGTCGATGGTGTGGCCGAGAAGCGAGGTGCTCATGGCCGAGCATTCGATATGCCAGCCCGGACGGCCCTTGCCCCACGGGGATTCCCAGTACGGTTCGCCCGGTTTCATTTTCTTCCAGACGGCAAAATCGAGGGGGCTGTTTTTGGAATCGTCCACTTCGACGCGGGCGCCGTTGCGGAGATCGTCAATACTCTGTCTGGAAAGTTCGCCGTAATCCGGAAAGCTTTCGACTGAATAGAATACATTCCCGTCTTTTTCATAAGCCTTGCCGTTGGCAATGAGCCGGCTGATCATATCGATGATTTCGTCCATATGTTCGGAAACGCGCGGGTGAACGCTGGCCCGGTGAATTCCGAGTGCATCCGCGTCCTTGAAATATTCTTCGATATATTTGTCGGAAAGTTCTCTGGCAGTAATGCCCTGTTCATTGGCACGGTTGATGATTTTGTCGTCCACATCGGTAAAGTTCTGGACAAAGGTTACCTGGTATCCACGGTATTCCAGATACCGTCGCAGCACGTCAAAGACGATGGCCGGACGGGCATTGCCAATGTGGATATAGTCGTATACAGTCGGTCCGCAGGAATACATCCTGACTTTGCCTTCTTCAATGGGGACAAATTCCTCTTTCCTGCGTGTCAGTGTGTTATATAGTTTCATTCAATGCTCTCTTTTCTGGTGCTCTGATGCTGAAATTGTACTGAAATTGATATCGGTATTATAACACAGCAGGCAGGGCAACTTCCTGCTTTTGAGGGGGCCTTTTGGGGTAGTTCTGTAAATGTAGGCTTTTACATGATAAAATAATTTAAATGCCAATACGAATATTACGAATGAACACAGAACACACTGTGTGTTAAAGGAGTCGCAGATAATGGATAATATCAGGTTATTAGCAGAGGCTTTTCTATCAGTTACCACCGAAGATGAATGTTTGGAACTTCTCCGTGATATCTGCACGGAAAAGGAGCTGGAAGAAATGACCAATCGTTTTAAAATAGCGGTCATGCTTCACGAGCACAAGACATTTGTTGAAATTGAGAAGGAAACGCGCTCTAGTTCTGCGACTATCTCCCGCGTCAACCGCAGCCTGAAACTGGGCAATGGATATCGGCAGATTATCGAAAAAGTGATACAAAGGGAGAAAGAAGGACAGAATGCGTAAATTTTACAAATCACATAAACTGGACAATGTGTGCTATGACATCAGAGGACCGGTTGTGGAACGGGCAAATAAAATGATTGCCGAAGGTGTGGACATCATGATGCTCAATACCGGCAATCCGCCGGCATTCGGTTTGAATGCACCGGACGAAGTAATCCGGGACATCCGTGTCAACCTGAAGGATGCAGAAGGATACTGTCATTCCAAGGGAATTTTCCCGGCAAGAAAAGCAATCGTCCAGTACTATCAGACAAAGGGTGTTTTCGGACTGGACGAAGACCATGTCTATATTGGAAACGGTTCTTCGGAACTGGTGACCATGTGCGTGCAGGCGCTGATGGACGAAGGAGACGAGCTGCTGGTTCCGGCACCGGATTATCCGCTGTGGACCGCATCAGCCTTCCTTTCAGGCGGAAAAGCTGTACATTATCTCTGTGATGAAAACAACAACTGGTATCCGGATATTGAAGATATCAAGTCAAAAATCACCGATAAAACCAAGGGCATCGTCATCATCAACCCCAACAATCCGACAGGGGCTGTCTATCCCCGCGAAATTCTTGAAGAAATCGTGAAGCTGGCAGTGGAAAATGAACTGATCATCTTTGCGGATGAAATTTATGACCGGATTATTTATGATGATGTTCCGCATACACCGCTGGCTAAATTAACGGACGAAACACTGGTCATCACCTTTAACGGCCTGTCAAAATCGCACAGGATTCCGGGTTTCCGTGTAGGCTGGATGATTATTACCGGCAATACCCGTGATACGGCCGATTATCTGGAAGGCATTGACATGCTGGCCAGTACCCGGCTGTGTGCCAATGTGCCGGCCCAGTATGCGATCCAGACCTCGCTGGGCGGCTATCAGAGTATTGAAGATCTGACAAAGCCTACAGGACGCCTGTACAAACAGCGTGATATCGCCTACGAACGTCTGAATCAGATCGAAGGGATTTCCTGTGTAAAACCGCAGGGTGCTCTTTACGCATTTCCGAAAATCGACAAGGAACGTTTTAATATAACAGATGATACTCAGTTTGCGCTGGATCTGCTGAACAGGGAAAAAATTCTGCTGGTTCAGGGAACGGGATTTAACTGGCCGGGGAACGACCATTTCAGAATTGTCTTTCTCCAGACGCCGACCGTTCTGACTGAATGTATGGACCGGCTCGAGCATTTCCTGGAAACCTACAAGCAAAAATAATGGATAGCTATACGATTCATTCATCGAGTCCCGAACAGACGGAGCAGATCGCTTCGGCGCTGGGAGCCGGGCTTGAACCGCCGGCTGTTCTGCTGCTCAACGGGGAAATGGGCGCCGGAAAAACTGCGTTTTCCAAAGCATTTGCCAGAGGCGCAGGCAGTACCGATGATACAGCCAGCCCCACCTATACGATAGCCGCGACTTACGACTCGCCGCGCGGTCCGATTCATCATTTTGATTTGTACCGTCTGGCAGATCCGGACGAACTATACGAAACCGGTTTTGACGATTACCTGGCGGATGATTCGGCCTTTCTGCTTATCGAATGGCCTGAAAAAGCGGAGCTTTCCGGACCGGAGTGCATTGATGTTCAGATCCGGATCGCAGCGGAGCATCCGCAGGAACGAACGATTTCCTTCAGCGGCAGCACCAGGGCCGTTGATTCGATCAAAGAGGCTTTGAAAAATTATGGATAAGAAAAAACCGGCTCCGCAGATCGCGGTCCTTATACCGGCAGCCGGCAGTTCGGTCAGGATGGGTGCTGGAAAAAACAAACAGTTTCTGAAAATTGGCGGTATTCCGGTGCTTGCCCATACAATACTGGTTTTCCGCACCATGCCGGAAATAGACAGGATAGTCGTTATCCTGAATCCTGATGAATATCAGCTGTTTCAGGACGAAATAGCAGAACCCTTTGAACTGACTGACGTGGAAATTGTGGCAGGCGGTTCGGACAGGCAGGAATCGGTTATCAACGGTCTCAGATCTCTGGAAGATATGGATGAAACCAGTATTCTGCTGGTTCATGATGGTGCCAGACCGCTGGTCACCAAAGAGATTATCAGGGCCAATATCCACGCAGTCCTGGAAAACGGCGCAGCCGTTGCGGCAGTGCCTGCAGCCAATACCGTCAAGGTTACGGACTCAGAGGGCTTCTCGATTCATACGCCGGACAGGAACACCCTGTATGAAGCACAGACCCCGCAGGGCTTCCGGATCGGACTTTACCGGGACGCCGTGGAACAGGCGGAACGGGAAGGCTTCAGCGGAACTGATGATGTTTCACTGGTGGAAAGAGCCGGCCTTCCGGTTAAAATTTCGCCCGGGAGCAGAAGCAATTTAAAAATAACCGTTCCTTCAGACCTGAAAATTGCAGAGGCTCTGTCGGGAACCGGAAAGACGAAACACTGAGAAGTCAGAAAACAGCAGAAAGTCTGACTGATATGAAATAGAAGCAGATCTGCCGGAGGAACCAGTACATGAATTTAACCACAGAGGAGTTAAGCCAGATTTATTACCGGATGCTTCAGGCGCGTCATTTTGAAGAGAAGATTCAGGAGCTGTTCAAACGCGGACTGATGCACGGCACAACTCATCTCGGAATAGGCCAGGAAGCCGCCGGCGTCGGCGCAGCTTTTGCGGCGCTGCGGTCAGGTGATCTCACGATCCTGACGCACAGGGGACATAACGAAACGATCGGTCTTGGTGCAGATATGACCATGCTGATGGGCGAGATGCTCGGAAAAGCCGGAGGCTGTTCCGGAGGCAAGGGCGGATCGATGCATTTTATTGATCTGGAACATGGTAATTACGGAGAGACCGGAGTTGTTGGCGGTACCTTCCCGCTTGCCTGTGGAATGGCCTTCACACAGCAGTACAAGGACACCGGCAAGGCAGTGCTCTGTGTTTCCGGAGACGGAAGTGTCAATACCGGAAATTTTCATGAGTCGGTTAATCTGGCTTCCGTATGGAAACTGCCGGTCGTTTTCCTCATTGAAAACAATCTCTATGCCATGTCC
>JBMNSG010000014.1:0-32022 GCA_050945075.1 Eubacteriaceae bacterium
CATTGTATCCGCATCCGGAATAAAAAAAAGCCGTGCAACTGAGCACGGCTTTTACTGCCTAGGACTTTGAAACTTTTTCCCAGAATTTTTCGTTTTCCTGATGATTTTCCGGTCCGAGTTCCTGTTCGAGATCTTCGATCAGTGACTTGGCCTTGGATGACATATCTTTAGGAACTTCAACACGGATGGTGATAAACATATCGCCTTTGCCGTGTCCGTTGACGTTCTTGACGCCTTTACCCTTCAGCTTGAAGATCTTGCCGTTCTGTGTGCCGGCCGGAATCTTCATCTTTACCTTGCCTTTGAGCGTCGGTGCCGTTACAGAAGCACCAAGAGCTGCCTGGGCAAAGGTCACAGGAAGTGTATAGGTGACATTGTCACCGTCGCGTTTGAAGACAGGATCTTCATTTACACGGAGGTAAATAAGCAGATCGCCTCTGGGGCCGCCGTTGGAGCCGGCATTCCCTTCTCCGCGCAGCGGAAGAATCGAATCATTGTTGACACCGGCCGGAACTTTGATCTTGATCGTACGTTCCTTCTGCGCCAGGCCCTTGCCGTTGCAGACATGGCATTTTTCACTGACATGTTCACCGGTGCCGTGGCAGTCCGGACATTCGGTTTCCTGATTAAAGGTGCCGAACGGCGTTTTCTGCTGCATGGTCACCCGTCCGTGTCCGCCGCAGGTACTGCAGGTTTCCACTTTCGAGCCCGGTTCTGCACCGGTTCCGTGGCATGTATCGCATGTTTCCATGCGTTTGATCTTGATTCTCTTTTCAACTCCGAAGCAGGCTTCCTTGAACGTAAGCGTCAGACGGACTTTAATATCCGAACCCTGAACAGGTCCGTGATACGTCTGGTGACCGCCTCCGCCAAAGCCGGAAAATCCGCCGCCTCCGCCTCCGAACAAATCGGAGAAGATATCTTCAAATCCGCCTCCGCCGTAGGACGTATAACTGCCTCCCTGGCCGCCGTATCCGCCGAAACCGGATCCTCCGCCGCCAAAGCCGCCCTGATAGCTGGGATCGACTCCGGCAAAACCGAACTGATCGTATTTCTGACGTTTATCTTCATCGCTCAGGACTTCGTAGGCTTCATTTACTTCTTTAAACTTTTCTTCGGCCTCTTTATCGTCCGGGTTTTTATCCGGATGGTACTTGAGCGCGAGTTTTCGGTAAGCCTTTTTTATCGCGTCCTTGTCCGCCGTTTTACTGACGCCAAGAACGTCATAATAATCTCTCTTATCACTCATGCAGATTAACACCTCACTTCCCGCGCATGTACCGGTATTATAACATTAAATCCTGAATCCTGTACACGGCTAAAGAAAGCCTATAAAGACGGCAGCCTGACGGCTGCCGCACAATTTTCAAATTCTGAATCAGTCGTCGTCCTGAATTTCTTCGACTTCTGCGTCAACGACATCATCGTCTCCGGCCTGAGCCTGTTCTTCTTCGTCAAGCGGAGCGGTCTTTTCAGTTTCCTGATACATCTTCTGAGCAAGCGGATAGAGAGCTTCATTGAGTTCTTCCATCTTCTTCTTGATCTTGTCTGTATCTTTGTCTTCGATAGCTTTCTTCAGTTCTTCGATCTTCTTTTCCACGCCGTCCTTTTCGGATTCGGTGACCTTATCACCCATATCCTTCAGGCTCTGCTGTGCTGAATAGATGGTGGAGTCAGCATTGTTGGTCGCTTCGGTAAGATCCTTGAGTTTCTGGTCTTCCTTGGCAAACTTTTCAGCATCCTTGACTGCTTTCTGGATGTCTTCTTCAGTCATATTGGTCGAAGATTTAATTACGATATTCTGTTCCTTGCCGGTACCGAGGTCCTTTGCAGAAACATTGACGATACCGTTGGCATCAATATCGAAGGTGACTTCGATCTGCGGAATACCTCTCTTGGAGGACGGAATTCCGGTGAGCTGGAAACGTCCGAGTGTCTTGTTGTCCTTGGCCATTTCACGTTCGCCCTGGAGAACATGGACATCGACTGCTGTCTGGTTATCTGCAGCTGTTGAGAAAACCTGGCTCTTCTTGGTCGGAATCGTAGTGTTTCTGTCGATCAGTTTTGTAAAGACACCGCCCAGTGTTTCAATACCGAGTGAAAGCGGGGTAACATCGAGAAGCAGTACATCCTTGACTTCGCCGGCCAGAACACCGCCCTGAATAGCTGCACCGATGGCAACACATTCATCCGGGTTAATGCCCTTGTACGGTTCGTCTCCTGCCAGGCTCTTGACCAGTTCCTGAACAGCCGGAATACGGCTGGAACCACCGACCAGGATTTCCTTGTTCAGATCGCTCTTGCCGACACGGGCATCTCTCATAGCGTTCTTGACAGGTTCTCTTGTTTCTTCTACCAGGTCTCTGGTCAGATCGTCGAATTTAGCACGGGTCAGGGACAGTTCCAGATGGAGCGGTCCGTTTTCGTTCGCTGTAATGAACGGCAGATTGATATCGCTCTTCATAACAGTCGAAAGTTCGATTTTCGCCTTTTCAGCAGCTTCCTTCAGACGCTGCATAGCCATCTTATCCTTCTTCAGGTCAATCCCGTTGGCTTTCTTGAATTCGTCTGCCATCCAGTTCATGATACGTTCATCAAAGTCATCGCCGCCCAGATGGTTGTTACCATTGGTTGCCAGAACTTCAAATACGCCGCTGCCCAGTTCCAGGATGGATACATCGAAAGTACCGCCGCCAAGGTCATAAACCATGATCTTCTGATCCTGGTCGCCTTTTTCAAGGCCATAAGCCAGTGCTGCTGCTGTCGGTTCATTGATGATTCTCATGACATCCAGACCAGCGATAACGCCGGCATCCTTGGTTGCCTGACGCTGTGCATCTGTAAAGTATGCCGGAACCGTGATAACTGCCTTGGTAATTTCTTCGCCCAGATAGCTTTCTGCATCCTTCTTCAGTTTCTGCAGAATCATTGCGGAGATTTCCTGCGGTGTATACACTTCACCATTGATATTGACTGTCTGGTCTGATCCCATCAGTCTCTTAATGGAAACAACTGTGTTGTCGGGATTCGTAACTGCCTGCCGTTTGGCAACCTGTCCTACCAGACGTTCTCCGTCCTTTGTAAATGCAACAACCGATGGGGTTGTTCTGTTGCCTTCCGCGTTCGGAATGACAACCGGTTCGCCGCCTTCAAGAACGGCAACACACGAGTTTGTAGTACCAAGGTCAATACCGATTACTTTTTCTTTTCCCATAACAGCTCTTTTCCTCCTGTATTTCTCAGAAATAATTTCTCAGACCCATCTGTTTTTCGGGTCCTTCTGTTGAATTACAATTACAACTTATTAAAGAAGAGCACAGAATATAACACTTATTACTCTCTTTAAAAATTTACCCAGTTTTACTTTTGACAAACCTTGACCATTGCCGGCCGGATCACTTTATCTTTATATTGATAACCTTTCTGGAAGACATCGGTAATATCCTGGTCTTCATGATCGGGACTCTGGTCCACAGCCACACCATGATGGAAATTCGGATCGAATTTGACACCATCCGTGGCGACGGTTTTTAACCCTTCATCCTGAAGCACCTGCATCAGCTGCTTAAAGACCATGTCAACACCCTGTTTATAAGCTTCAAGATTGCCGGCATCAGCACTGGCTTCGGCCCGTTCGAGATTATCGATCACCGGCAGCAGCTTAGTCAGGAAGTCTTCCATGGTATACTGGGCAATTTCCTGTTTTTCCCTGACCGAGCGTTTTTTGTAATTTTCAAAATCCGCCTGCAGACGCATCATCTGTTCCGTAAGCCTTGCTTCCTGCTCTGCGGCTTTGTCAATTTCCTGTTGAATATCACCGGCTTCTGCAGAAGTATCAACCTGATCTGCTTTTGCGGCCTCTTTCAGCTCTTCCACCGGTTTGGCCTGGTCCTGTTGGCCCGGATCCTGTTCCGGCTGAGCTTGTGTGTTTTTCTGTTCTTCAGTCATACACTCACCTGCTTATAATTAATCTCTGATTCTATTAACCAGCATTACAATATTAACAAATCCGCATGCCGTTTAATAGTTTATGTCTGCCATTTCTAATAGTTTAATACCCAAATTCCAGATTATTCACCCAAAACTGCAAATTTGCAGACGCTCTCATTCATTTTTATCAAATAAAGCACGTTTCAGGTCAGAATTTACGGAAATCACCGCCATTCATCTGAAAATTACCAGAAAATAATGAACGAACTGCATCTGATCAGTCGGATTTCCGACCATTTGAACCGATTGAATCGATCAGACAAATTCGACAAAAACCTGATTGGCCAGGTCTCTTCCGGAAGCAGTGAGCCTGAGGTTGTCATTTTCCTGGATCAGAAGGCCTCTGTCCCTGAGCTGCCTGATCTGGCCGGGCCAGTGTTCGAAAAAAGACGTTCCGAACATCATCCGGAAATCACTGTCTGTTACCCCCTTGTTTCTTCTGAGCCCGAGAAACATGAAATCACCCATTGCCTCTTCCTTGTCGCAGCAATGCGATTCGGCTGGTATTGAACACTCTTCCGGAGTACTCAGATACTGATGCATATCCGCAGTATTGGTATAACGGACACCGTTTGTATAACCGGATGCCGAAAGCCCGAAGCCCAGATAACCAGTCAGATCCCAGTAAGAGCTGTTATGGACAGCCTGAAAACCGGGCCTGGCGTAATTTGAAATTTCATATTGTTCGAATCCGGCCTGATCAAGCAGACTGTTCAGGCAGTACTGCATTTCCCGTTCCGATACCTCGTCAGGCAGCGTCAGTTCACCGCTCTGTACAAGCCTGTCAAACCGGGTTCCCGGCTCTATGCTCAGCGAATAGGCGGACAGATGCGTGATTTCAGGAACTGCTGTCAGGGTTCTGACCGATTCTGTCAGGTCATCTAAGGTCTGTCCCGGCAGTCCGAAAATCAGATCGACCGAAATATTGCTGAAACCGGCTTTCGCCGCTGCCTGAACCGTCTCCAGCGCCTGGTCTGCTGTATGCGGCCGTCCGATCAGTCTGAGAAGCGGATCCGACAGGCTCTGGATGCCGATACTGAGACGGTTAAATCCCATTTGCCGATAGGCTTCCAGTTTGCCAAAGCTTCCGGAGAATGGATTGACTTCAATGGTCCGCTCGGCATCCGGTGTAAACCGGTAGTGCTTCTCTGTTTCCTGTACAATACGGGCTGTCTGGTCCACCGTGAGTTCACTGGGTGTTCCACCGCCGATATACAGGCTTTTAAAGCGCTTGTTCTCTGCTTGATTTCCCCTGCCGGCCCTGATTTCTGCTGCCAGCCGTGTGATATACTCTTCTTTGACAGCTTTCTCCGCGGGAAATGAACAGAAGGCGCAATATCCGCACTTCGAATTACAGAATGGTATATGGATATAAATACCCTCATCGGGCTTGATCTGATAATCTGGTTTCATTTGTTTTCTTTCTCACGCAGGGAATTCTGCTTCTATCTTCTATTGTAAACATATCGGCATGAAAATAAACAGACATAATGTTGTAAAAACAGCAGAAAGGACTGATTATGAAGGTACAAAAATGGCTTATCGGAACAGCTGCCGCAGCAGCAGGCGCCGCTGCAGTTTTTTTCGGTTTCCGGCACAGAAAGCTGAACGAAAAAAAAGTTGAACAGAAACTACCCGAAGGCTGGACCGACTACCAGGACCGCGATCATCTGATCTACTGCCCCGAAAGCAATCTGAACCGGAGACTGCTTCCGCTTGAATCTGCTATCAACCTCAGAGATATCGGAGGCTATACAGGAGCCGGCGGCGCGAAAACAAAATGGAATAAAATGTTCCGAAGCGAAGAGCTTTCGCATCTGTCCGCCTATGATGAACATCAGCTGGAGGATTATGGCATCAATTATATTTTTGACTTCCGGGATGAAAAGAAAGCATTGCGGGTTCCGGATTTTATTCCGGAGGGCGCGGTTTATGAAAATATTCCGATTTTAAAGGGTATAAAGAGAAGTCATAAGACTCTGGATTACAGCAATCCGGATTCAATCGACAAATATATGAGAAAACTGTATGAATATCAGGTGGAAAACATGGCGCAGGCCTTTGCGCGAATCCTTCATATTCTGGCCGATGAACCGGATGCTGTGATTCTTTTCCACTGCACCAACGGCAAGGACCGTACCGGTTTTATGGCCGCTCTGATCCTGCTGATTGCGGGCGTACCTGAAGAAACCATTATTTCGGATTATTCCCTGACCAATCTGACCTTTGATGAAGCCTTCGAAACTCTGGGCACCATTATGGCGGAAGATTTTGAAGACAATCCGGAGGTTTCCAAAGATAAGCTTCGCGATTTTTTCGGGGTGCGTCCGGCCTGGCTTAAAATCCAGCTTGACTATATCCGGGATCATTTCGGAACGGTCGACCGCTATCTGACTGAGAATACAGATCTGACCGAAAAGGATCTGAACCGGATCAGAAAAAATATCACTGAAAAGGAACCTGTCAAATATGAGCTATGACATTGTCTATTCAGGAAGTTTTATGGGACAGCTGACTTTCTGGGTAAATGTCGGACTGACCATAACGATTATCTTCCTGGAACGCAAACAGCCATCATCCACTTACGCCTGGCTGATGTTTCTGTGGGTATTCCCGGTTTTGGGCTTTATTTTTTACGTTTTGTTTTCACAGAAATTTTCCAGCAGGAAAATTTACCGTTTCCGGGCAAATCAGATTAAAGAAACCAAAGAGGAAGTGTTGAAACAGGCGGAAGAGCTCAAGCACAGAATCCCCCGCACTTCACCTATTTATCCGTTTCGGAAATACAAGGACAATATTGAATTTCAGAACAACGTCAGTCATTCTCTGTTCACGCCGGACAACGAAGTGGAAATCTTCACTGACGGCAAGGCTTTGTTTATGAAAATGCTTGATGATTTCCGCGCCGCCAAAACCAGTATTAATGTAGAATTTTATATTCTAAAATACGACGGAATCGGCAAGGATTTTATTGATACCCTGGCAGCCAAAGCCCGGGAAGGCGTGCAGGTCCGGGTTCTCTACGATGAACTCGGCAGCAGGCGTCTTCCCCCCAAGGCACGAAAACTGCTGCGTGAATCCGGTGCAGCCGAAGGTGCTTTTCTGCCATCGAAATTCGCACACCTTATTAAATTCTTCACGCTGAGGCTGAACTACCGCGATCACCGCAAGATCGCGGTGATTGATGGAAAAACAGGTTACATAGGCGGTTTTAATGTCGGAGATGAATATCTGGGGCTGCACAAAAAATTCGGATACTGGCGGGATACTCATATCCGTATCGAAGGACCGGCAGTAACTGAACTGCAGCTGCGCTTTATTGAAGACTGGACCACCAATAAATTCGAAATCAAAAATCAGCCCATTAAGGAAAATCTGAATATGCTGCTTCCAGTTGTCCCCGGAAAAGGAGACGTCGGCATTCAGATCGTTGCCAGCGGACCGGATACCGTCAATCAGAATATCAAGCAGGGGTATATCAAGATGATCAATGATGCCCGTCATCACATCTACATCACCTCTCCCTATTTTGTTCTCGATGAAAGCATTAACGAAGCATTGAAAATCGCACTGCTGTCCGGAGTGGCCGTCGACATCATTGTTCCGGATAAACCGGACCATCCATTTATCTATCCGACTACCATGTCCTATGCCGGCCAGCTGGTTCCGTACGGCGCCAATGTCTATACCTATCAGAATGGTTTTGTCCATGCCAAGCTCATGTGTATTGACGAGGAGCTGTCGGTTGTCGGCTCCTGTAATTTCGATATCCGTTCCTTCGCACTCAACTTTGAATGCTCCGCTTTTCTGTACAGCCGGGAAATTACCACTCAGCTGATCAACGACTTCGAGCACGACAAGACACTTTCGATGCATTATACACTCACGGCTTACAACAACCGGGGAAAAATACAGAAAATCAAGGAATCTATTTCCCGATTACTGTCACCATTGCTGTAACGAAAAAAGTGCAGCTTCCAGTTATGGGAGCTGCACTTTTTTAATTTGTACGATTGTTTCTACATCTGCTTGAGTTTTTCCGCCTGATCGCTGGTAATGAGTGCATCGACCATTTCGTCGATGTCTCCGTCCAGAAAACTGTCCAGCTGATGGACGGTCATTCCAATGCGGTGGTCCGTTACACGGCCCTGCGGGAAATTATAGGTGCGGATTCGTTCGGAGCGGTCTCCGGTACCGACCTGTGAGCGTCGTTCCGAGGCAATTTCACTCTGGCGTTTCTGCTCTTCTATTTCGTAGAGACGGGCCTTCAAGACCTTCAGGGCTTTTTCCTTGTTTTTAAGCTGGGATTTTTCATCCTGACAGGTAATGACAATTCCGGTAGGTTCGTGCGTGATTCGTACAGCAGAGTCTGTGGTGTTGACGGACTGTCCGCCATTTCCCGAAGAACGGTAAACATCGATACGCAGATCATTCGGATCGATCTCGATTTCCACATCGTCGACTTCCGGAAGAACGGCAACCGTAGCGGTTGATGTGTGAATGCGTCCGCCGGATTCGGTAGACGGAATACGCTGAACGCGGTGAACACCGGATTCAAATTTCAGTCTGGAGTAAGCACCCGTTCCTTCGATAGAGAATGTAATTTCTTTGATGCCGCCCAAATCCAGAATATTTGAATTCAGGATTTCCGTTTTCCAGCCTTTTCGTTCTGCATAGCGGGTAAACATCCGGAACAGGTCTGCAGCAAACAATGCGGCTTCATCTCCGCCGGCCCCGCCCCGGATTTCAACAATAACGTTGCGGTCATCATTGGGATCCTTGGGAATGAGCAGAACCTTAAGCTGTTCTTCCAGTTTTTCTCGTTCCGGCTTCAGTTCAGACAGTTCTTCTTCTGCCAGTTCCTTTAAATCCGGATCAAGTCCTTTATCGCGCAGCAGTTCTTCGTTTTCTGCAATCGCGTCACACGTCTTTTTATATTCTTTGTAATGTTCAATGATTGGCTCAATGTGCGCGTGCTCCATCATCAGCTTCTTCCAGCGGGGCTGGTCGGAGATAATGTCGGGATCCGCAATCTGCCTGTTGAGTTCATCATATTTATCTGTCAGAAATTCGAGTTTTTCGAGCATTTTTCCTCAATTCGCGTTATATTTCCCGTTGTCGACAGGATTATTTTACAGGACCGGTGCAGTCGTCAGGACAGACATTTTTGCGGCCGGTTTTATTTCCGGTGAGACCCGGGGTGCGGTCAGCGTTCGTCAAAGAAATGCAGTGTCAATGAGCCAGGTCCGGTATGGGTACCGATAATAGCTGTCATCGGAAAAGTCGTATATTCCTTCGGTGTCAGTTCCTGTTCCAGGGCATCCTGAAGAATTTTCGCGTATTCCGGATTGTCACAGTTGGTGATGTAGATTTTAGCACCCGGCTTGTCGCCGCCGTTTTCCTTCAGATAATCGATCATCTTCTGAATGGTTTTTTTCTGGCCGCGCTGTTTGGAAACAACCTCAATCTTTCCTTCTTCGTTGATAATCATGATCGGGTTGATGTTGAGCATTTTACCGACTACAGCAGATGTTTTGCTCAGACGTCCGCCTTCATACAGGTAGTTCAGATCGGTAACCGTGAATACATGATGAATTCTCGGAATGAGCTTCATGGTTTCGTCGACGATTTCCTGGAAACTTGCTCCGTCGTGTGCAAGCTTGCCGATGCGGCCCACGATCATTCCCAGTCCGGCAGTAACAGCCAGGGTATCGATGGATTCTGCCTGCAAATTCGGATATTTTTCCTTCAGATCCGCCAGAGCCAGACAGGAAGACTGATAGGTTCCGGAGAGTCCGCTGGAAAATCCCAGGTAAATAAAGGGTTCATTCTTTTCCGCATATTCTCTAAAGACATCATAAAATTCCTGATAGGAAATCTGAGAAGTCTTGTAACGGACACCTTCACGCATGCTTTTATAGAGTTCATCCGGATGGATGTCAATTCCGTCTTTGAGCAGCTTTTCGTCACTGACACGGACGATATTGAGCGGAATAATGCGGATGTCGTATTCTTCAATCTCCTTTCTGGGAAGATCTGCTGCTGAATCGGTGATTATTTTAACATTCATTATTTTCTATCCTTACTATGGGTAATTGAGAACCGGAACAAAACCTGGCTTGTCTGATATTCTATCATATTTCCGACTGTGTTTCGGTATTCTAATACCCCGAAGTCCGTCTCATCGGCCATTTAACCAGTATTTTGTCAAGTTAAACGACAGTTCTGTTAAAAGCTGAACAGTTTTTCTGCTCCGTCCTTTTTTGACAAACCGAGTTTCTTCCCTTTTGCTTCCAGTCTGTCCGTCAGGCGGCGGATATCCAGATTTACGATCAGTTCGTCAGGGACACCCGCTTCAATCAGAGCACGGTCCGCGTAAGGAAACTTGCCGATATCTGTACAGAAATGTGTGTCGGTTCCCAGAATAACAGGAACTTCATATTTCGCACACAGCTTCGCCAGCGCCACACAATTGTCCTTTGAACCCTTGCGGATGTAAAAGGATCCGTTGTTGATTTCGATCATCTTATCGTGTTTTGCGGCTTCCTGTACTACCGCTTCATAATCCAGCGGGTACTGGGGATTCCCGAGATGACAGAGAAAATCTACATCGGGGTCCGCAATGGCACCCAGCACCGCCGAAGTATTCTCCGTCTTTGAGGCCGGAGGGAAACATGGCGTATGCAGAGAGGCCGAAAGGATTTCCAGCTTCGGCCGTATCATTTCCGAGACATCCAAAAGGCCGTCGCTGTTCATGATATTGGCTTCCATCCCCTTGAGGATTCGGACACCGTTGATTTCTGCAGGAATCGAAGCGAGATTGCTGAAGAACATATCCGTGACCGATCCCGGCATTTCCGGGCCGTGTTCGGTCAGGCAGATCATTTCCAGTCCGGCATCCTGCGCTGCATAAACCACTTCCAGCAGCGTGTTATAGGCATGTCCGCAGGCAAGTGTGTGACAATGTGCGTCAAGCCGGTACTTTCTCCCGGAAGGAACTTCATATTCTTTCCTGTGTTCAAGCGCTCGGCGCTCTTCACGCATGTTTTTATATTTACTGTTTTTCTTCTGTTTTCTGATCATTAAAAACTGTCGATTCCTTCAGTGTTTCGTCTTTGTCCGCCAGATTCTCGTCATAAACTTTTGTATTCTGGCTCAGTCCGGGTGCCTTCTGCTTATTTTCCTTCTGCAGACTCTTTTCATAAAGCTCTTCATTGTTCCGGGTCACAGAATCACAGAATATTTCCGCTGAGCGAATGCCGAGAGCCTTCATCCGGGCATTGATAGCTGCCGTTTCAATAATGATTGCCAGATTCCTGCCGGAAGATACCGGCACTGTTACCAGCGGTATGGAAACACCCAGAATTTCGGTTGTTTCTTCATCAAGGCCCAGTCTGTCATACGGAGTTTTGTCGTTCCAGTTTTCCAGCTTGATCATCAGGTCTATTTCCACAGCCTGCTTGACCGATTTAGCTCCGTACAGGGTACTCACGTCAATAATGCCTATGCCGCGCACTTCCATATAATAACGCAGCATTTCAGGGGCTGTACCGATCAGAGTCCGGCCGTGGTAGCAGGAAATATCGACCATATCATCTGAAATCAGATTGCTGCCGCGCTGAATCAGTTCGATGGCGGTTTCACTTTTTCCGATTCCGGAAGCGCCGGTAATCAGTACACCTACCCCGTGTACCTCCACCAGTACCCCGTGCATGGTTGTACTCGGTGCTGTAACCAGATCGATATAATCCATCAGATGATAGACAAAGGTGGATGTTTTTTCGCCTGCACGCAGCAGAATACGATTGTATTTTTTAGCTGCTTCCAGGAACATGTCGGCATCCGGCAGATTCCAGCAGACTATCAGGCACGGAAAATCGCAGGTAAAGTACTCTTCAATCCGTTTTTTCCGGATTTCCGGAGGCAGACTCATCAGATAGGAAATTTCCACCTTGCCTACAACCTGAATGCGCTTTTCGTCAAAATATTCGTAATAGCCGTGGAACTGAAGTCCCGGCCTGTTAATGCCTGTATCGAGCAGGGTAAATTCCTGTACCTCGCACCACAAACGCTGCAGATTAAGCTCTTCGCAAAAATCGTTCACGTCTATTATGTATTTTTTTTCGCTCATTGATTCTCCTGTCTGAAATATGTATAAACCGCTTCCGCTGTTTTCGTGCTCATACCCGGAAGCTGTGCAATTTCTTCTTCGGATGCCTCCTGGATGTTCTTGAGGTTTCCAAAGTGCCGCATCAGCACTTCCCGTCTTTTTTTGCCAATACCGGGAATCTCTTCGAGCCTGGATTCGAGCATGCTTTTACGTCTCAGTGTTTTGTGATAGGCCAGCGCATACCGGTGGACTTCTTCTGAAATCTCCGACATATAACTGCACAGGGGGGTTGCAAACTTGAGAGGATACTCTTCGCCTTCATAGATCAGGCCCCGGATATTATGGTGATCGTCCTTTACCAGACCGATCACTTCAATATTCAGCTGCGGATACATCTCCAGTATCGATTTTACCGCATTCACGTGCGTTTTTCCCCCGTCTATTGCCATAATATCCGGAAAAGGTAGAAAACTGGATTTTGTGGTGCCGCTTTCCTGTTCTTTTACACCGCGTTCCACCCGCCGGAAAATCATTTCCTGCATACTGGCATAGTCGTCCTGTCCGTCTACACTTTCAATCTTAAAGCGGCGGTAGGATTTTTTATCCGGACGCGTACCCCGGAAAACCACCATTCCGCCCACATTGCTGGTGCCGGCAATATTCGATATATCGTAAGCTTCGATATTCTCGGGATCCTTCTCCATTCCCAGAAAATCTTTTAGCGCCCTGGTCCGCCCGCTTTCCTTTTCCACCTTGCGCATGCGCTGGGCTTCGTACTGCTCCAGTGTCAGTCTGGCATTTTCTTCTGCCATGGCTGCCAGTTTCGTTTTCTGGCCGCGCTGCGGGAACGTAAGCTTTGTCCTGGCCCCTCTGAGTTCGGAGAGCCATTCCTGAACCGGTTCGATCTCATTTTCTGCAAGCCGTTCATTAAAAATAATTTCCCCGGGAATAAATGCCCTGTTCACATAATACTGTTTGGCAAAAGCAGTGATAATATCCTGCTCGGATTCTTCCAGGACATCGTCCGTAAAAATATGATCGCGCCCGATAAGCTGTCCGCCGCGGATATTGAGGATCTGCACACAGGCCAGGTCCCGGTCCTTGTATACTGCTATCAGATCCTGATCGTGGCCGCCTTCGGAAATGATTTTCTGTTTTTCAACAATCAGGCTTACACCCTGAAGCTGATCGCGCAGCTCCGCTGCCGACTCGAAGTCCTGAACCGCTGCCGCTTCCTTCATCCGCGTCTCCAGGCGCCCCAGCAGACCGTCTGCATTTCCTTCCAGAATCTCGATAATCTCGCTGATATAGCCATCGTAAATCTGCTTGTCAATCTTACCGGTACAGGGTGCACAGCAGCGTCCGATATGATAGTTCAGGCAGGGACGTCCGCAGACCGTCCCCGGCTCCGTTTTGCGGTTGCAAAGCCGGATCGGATAAATACGGCCGATGGCTTCTATGGTCTTTTTTACTGCAAAGGCACTGGTGAACGGTCCGAAATAGCGGGTGCCGTCTTTTTTCTTTTCCCTCGTAAACAAAACCCGGGGATAACTCTCGCCCAGCGTTACACCTATATAAGGGTAGGTCTTGCCATCCTTCAGGCAGATATTATACCGGGGCATATTTTTCTTAATCAGGTTGCATTCCAGAATCAGTGCTTCCAGCTCGCTGGAGACCACAATAGTCTCGATGGTGCTGATATGCGAAACCAGTGCATTGGTTTTAACCGAATTGTTTCTGGCATTCTGGAAATACTGACGCACCCGGTTTTTCAGGTTCACCGCTTTGCCGACATAAATAATATCGCCGGCTGTATTTTTCATGATATAGATCCCCGGCTGTTCCGGGAGATCCTTCAGTCTCCTGCGGTCAAAAAGACCCGGACTCTCAGTAGTCTCTGCCAGCGGCAGCACTTCCTGTTTGTCTGCCTTTACCTTCTGATTCTGTTTTTCCGGTTTTCCGCTGTCCTCAACAGCATTATTTATTTCTGACTTTACTTCTGGTTTATCGTTCATTTTGTTCATCTATTCTGTAGCTGTTCTATTCTCCTGCATCCTTTTCGTATCCATTTTATACCGATAAATGCTGTTCACCTCTGCATCATATGTAAATAGATACTGAGAAAGGAAAACACGAAAATACAGTCTGTTTTCACGAAAATAAAGGCTGTTTTCTAAAGTAATCCGTTTTCATATCCGGACCGGCAATTTATTTTTTTAATAATTATGGTATATTTTAACAGTAAACTTATTTACCCGAATTATAAATCCCTGGAACGAATAATTTTACCATATATTTAAGACACGTTATACCTGTATTTCTTCAGAAGCCGGATTGCCGGCAGCAGCCGGGAAAAGTTCGTTTTGTGACGGTATTCAAGCAGAATACCCGGCATGATCTACAGGCATATTTATAAAAGGAAAATGAAATTGAAAGAATATAAAACCGTACTGTTCGATCTGGACGGTACGCTCATCAACACTGCCGAAGGCATTTTTAACGGCACTGACTATATGACCGAAAAGCTGGGACTTCCCAGAGTTCCGGATGACATCAGACAGAGTTTTATCGGCCCTCCTGTCGGAGAAAAATACCACGAATTCTTCGGACTCACCGGAGAGGCTCTGAAAGAAGCAGCAGCTACTTATCGTGACTATTACGGCCGAATCGGCTACAAGGAAGCCGTCCCTTATCAGGGTATCCCCGAGCTGCTTGACGCACTCCGGGAACGTGATTTCCGTCTGGTCGTCGCTACCATGAAACGTGAAGACATGGCCTACAAATGTCTGGAAGCAGCGGGACTGCTTGGTGCCTTTGATGCTGTTTTCGGTAACAGTGATACCGACTCAGTCTCGAAAGCGCAGCTTCTGGAACAGGGACTGGAACGGATCGGCAAGCCCAGGAGTACGGCTGTTCTCATTGGTGACACACTGGTCGATGCCCAGGGAGCCGCAGAAGCAAAAATCGATTTTATTCAGGCCCGCTACGGCTTTGGTCTGCTTACAGAAGAAGAACAAAACCGCTATCCCTATGTCATGGCGATTCAATCGCCTGAAGAACTGAAACAGCTTTACCAGTAAACAATCTCTTTATCTATAAACTATCCGAAGGAGAAAAGGAGCAAGCATGAAATCAGATTCAATTATGAGCAGACTTTTTCGAATGATCAAGGTTGATCCGGTACCGGAAAAGTCAGAAGAACAAAAGCAGGAACCGGTTGAAAAAACCAATGCAGCAGCTACAGAATCCACAGAACCGGTACAGGCGGAACAGCCGTCAGAAACTATACCGGAACCGGAAAGTGACACGGTTCAGGTAAAAGCGGACCCGGAAGATCTCGCGGAAATCGAAGCCGCTGAAGACAGCGAAATGAAAGCTGCCGAAGTCATTGAAAACAAGGCCATTCTCAAGCAGCGTTCCAATGGTGTGCTTATGCATATCACTTCACTGCCCAGCCGCTACGGTATCGGTTCATTCGGTGCTGAAGCACGCCACTTTGCAGACCTTCTCAAGGACGCACATGTCAAAGCCTGGCAGGTACTGCCGTTCTGTCCTGCAGATTCCTGTCATTCACCATATAAATCCGTTTCCAGTTTCGCAGGCAACCCTATGTTTATCGACCTGGAACAGCTCAGAGACGAAGGCTATCTGAATCAGGAGGAACTGGATTCCTGTGTTGTGGAAGATCCATGGGGCATTGATTTTGCTCGTGTCACAGAAGACCGCAACCGCGTTTTCAAAATTGCTTTTTCACGAATTAACGAACAGACTGAACAGCAGATGCTGGAATTTGCTGCAGA
Source organism: Eubacteriaceae bacterium (assembly GCA_050945075.1). Classification (GTDB taxonomy): domain Bacteria; phylum Bacillota; class Clostridia; order Eubacteriales; family Eubacteriaceae; genus UBA7485. The sequence continues at coordinate 15,901 of JBMNSG010000014.1, forward strand.
GCATACCTGGGTTGATGATTATGCCCTGTTTATGGCTGCAACAGAAAAATACGGATATAACTGGCAGGAATGGCCGCAGGACCTGCGTGACCGCAAGCCAGATGCACTTGAAGACGCACGGGCGGAATTTGCAGAAACAATACTCTATCATGCTTTCCTGCAGTATGTATTTTTCAGCCAGTGGAAAAAAGACAAGGCCTACATTAACAGCCTTGGCATAAAAGTGATTGGTGATATGCCGTTTTATGTTTCTTACGAATCCTCTGACGTCTGGTCCAATCAGAATCTGTTTGATCTTAAAGAAGACGGGAAACCAGCCGCTGTAGCCGGTGTTCCGCCGGATTTCTTCTCCAAAACGGGTCAGCTCTGGGGCAATCCGCTCTATGACTGGAAGAAAATGAAAGCAGAAAACTATCAGTGGTGGATGAACCGGATCGGTCATGCACTCAAGGTTTATGATGTTCTCAGGATCGACCATTTCAGAGCTTTTGCCAATTACTATTCAGTTCCGGCAGATGAAGATACAGCCATGAACGGAACATGGATAGACGGCCCCGGTCAGACTTTCTTCGATGTACTCGATGAAACCTTTGACAACCCGGAAATCATTGCCGAAGATCTTGGTGGTGAATCGGATCCTGAGGTTATGAAACTGATCAAGCAGACCGGACTGCCGGGCATGCGGGTTATGGAAATGGCCTTTGTCTCCTATGGAGACAATCCGCATTATCCGTTTAATTATATTCCCAACTGTGTGGCTTATCTGGGTACGCATGACAACAACACCCTGCTTGGCTACCTGGGTGAAGACCTGACAGCACCGCAGCGTGATTATGCACTGCAGTATGTCGACTTCTACGACCACAAAGACAACTGGGAAGAATTCGGCCCCAACAGCGGCGTCGTTCACGCTTTTATCCGTTCGATCTGGCAGAGCTCTTCAAATCTTGTCATCATCCAGCTTCAGGATCTGATGGGCTATGGCTCAGACTGCCGTATGAATCTCCCGGGTACAGCCAGCGGCAACTGGTCGTTCCGGATTGAACGCGGGGCCCTGGATACCCTGAATACGGAATGGCTCAAATACTTTAACATGACCTATCAGAGATAAATAAATTTCAAACCCGGGCCGGTTCGCCGAACCGGCTGTATGACCAGCGGATCTTCTCACCGCCGCGAATAAAAAACACCGTCCTGCCGGAACCGCTTTATCTGCGGCGCCTGCGGGGCGGTGTTTTTTACTAACTTGTCTGCTCTATTCTCTGATCTTCATGGATTGCTTTTCAGATTCAGTTTCGGACTCTGAGATTCGGATTCCAGGATTTTTATTCCCGGATAACCCTGACGATTTCCACAGCCTTTTCAATATTCAGGAAAAAGCGATGATGCTTTTCCTTCTTCAACCGTTTCCTTTCGTTCTTCAATGCCTTCTGTTCCTTCTTGTAGGCATTGATCTCCATTGAGCGAAGGACAGGCCGGTCGGAAAGCTGCTGCCCGGTTGCCTCTTCTATTTTGAGATCTTTTTTATCCACTCTGTTGGTTCTGTCTACCCACCGGTTCAGGAACGGGAAAATCTCATCATCATACACACGGTGGCCCGCCCAGTAGTCGACAGCCCCGCTGATCAGGCCGTCCACTGCTCCGGCAATGACATCACTGGGATAATGGGCGTAGAGGTACATTCTCGAAAAACCGATCCCGGCTGCCAGCGGAAAAGCCCAGAAAGCGTTGCGCCAGTCAGCAATGGCCAGAATGGTGGCTCCGCTGAAAGATGTGAGTGTATGTCCGGACGGAAATGAAAACCCCGCCGGAAAAGAATGATGCATATATTCTTCGGGTTCGACAGAACAGGGCCTGGGACGTCTGAAAATTGATTTTGTTACCAGGTTATTTACAATGACATTCTGTGCGACCACGATAAACAGAATCAGGCCGTTGAGCCTGGTGCTTTTTCTGCGCATCATATACCAGCCGGCAGTAAGCCAGATCAGCCCGGAAGTCCCCGCCAGTGTCAATGTATCCATAAACCGGGTCATACCGGGAGAACGCATTTTAATCTTGATCTTCCTGAGCGCTATGGTATCAATAATGGTGAGTCGTTCTATTTCCGAATTCCAGAGTGTGTGAATTTGATTTCTAATCGCCATAATTACATCCATTCGTTAATTGGTGACGGCCTGCCGTCATTTGCTTCATTATACCCTTTTTCGTATCGCCTTAATGAAAAGAATTCCCGTTTTCATTAAAAGAGCAGACATCTTTGCAGGCCGGAGTAAACATCATCAATTTCTGATACAATAAGGACTGATACAATACGGACAAAGATTAAACAGGAGGCATTTATGTTTTATAAAGCAGATATCGGCGTAATCGGCGGATCAGGACTGTATGAACTCTATCCTGATGTGAGAAAGATCGAAATCGACACCAAATACGGAAAACCGTCGGATTCTATAAGCATCGTGGACGTGGACGGCGTCAAGGTGGCTTTCCTGCCCCGCCACGGCAGCAAGCATACACTCAATCCGTCCGAAATCAATTACCGGGCCAATATTGACGCCTTTGCCCAGCTTGGCGTCAAGGCGCTGATTTCACCCTGCTGCGTTGGTTCCCTGAATCCCGAATTCAAGCCCGGAGATTTTGTCGTAACCGACCAGTTCATCAACATGACCAGCGGTCGTAAAGATACCTTCTTTGAAAGCCCCAATGTCACCCACCTGAGTTCTGCGGAACCCTACGATCCGGCTCTGCGTGCCATGGTTCTGGAAGAAGCTGAAAAACTGGGGATCACCGCCCATGACGGCGGAACCGTTGCCGTTATTAACGGACCGCGCTTCTCGACGAAAGCAGAAAGCAAAATGCTGCGGATTATGGGCTCGGATGTCGTAAACATGACGCAGTATCCGGAAGGCTACCTGTGCCTGGAAAAAGAAATCCCGGTCGTCAATATCGCCCTGATTACCGACTACGATGCCGGCCTGGAAGGAAACCCGGACATTGAACCAGTTACCCAGGATGAAGTCGTACGTGTCCTCGGAGAAAACACCGAAAACGTCAAGAAACTGATTTTCGCAATGGTTGACCGCGTCGCCGGCGAAAAGAAAGCCTGAGACAAAGACAAATAAATGATCAGAATATAAAAGGTCCGTTTACCGGCAGAATTTCCTGCCGGCAAACGGACCTTGTTTTTATTATGCTTCCTTTACGATATTGGGGCCTTCAAGGACGCCCTTTTCATAAGCTTTGGCATTTTCGATCGTCACTTCTGCAATCTGTTTGAGTGCATCGCTTGTCAGGTATGCCATATGGCTGGTGACAATGACATTCGGGAACGTGAGCAGACGAGCCAGATCGCGGTCCTTCATAATCTTATCTGACCAGTTTTCATAGAAATAGTCTTTTTCACCTTCGTAGACATCAAGGCCGACGCCGCCGATAATCCCGTCATTAATGCCGTCAATCAGAGCCTGCGTTTCGATGAGTTCTCCTCTGGAGGTATTGATAATCACAACATTTTTCTTCATGCGTTTGATAGCGCCGCGGTCAATCACGTATTTGGTCTGCGGTGTAAGCGGGCAGTGCAGGGAAATGACATCTGCACGCGCATACATTTCAGGAAGATCGACATATTCAACATCCAGCGAATCATTCGGATAAGGATCATAGGCAATAACATTCATTCCGAATCCACGGAGAATCCCGATGGCTTTCTGTCCGATTTTGCCGGTTCCGATAATACCTGCTGTTTTGCCTTCCATATCCCAGCCGATCAGGCCGTCAATATTAAAGTTGAAATCGCGGGTACGCATATAGGCTTTCGGAATCTTTCTGTTTACTGAAAGCAGCAGGGCGGCTGCGTATTCAGCAACGGAAGACGGCGAATAGGCCGGAACACGCATGACGACGATATCCTTCTTCGCACACTCTTTCAAGTCGACATTGTTAAAGCCCGCACAACGCAGCAGAATCAGATGAATCCCCATTTCTGCCAGTTTGTCCACAACTTCTTTATTAGCTGTATCATTGACAAACATGCAGATGGCGTCCGCTTCATGCGCATACCCGACTGTTTCACAGCTCAGTCTGTTTTCAATATACTGCGGTTCGATATCCTCTTCCTTAAGCAGCGGATCGAACCAGAGCATATCATATGGACGGGTGTCATAAAAAGCAATTTTCATAATCATATCGGGTCTCCTTGTACAAACAATAACCAAAAGCCGTATTCTATCTGTATTATATCGCAAAGTAACCATGAATCTGCTTTGAAATGCGGATTTCTCCGGTTAAAATGCTGACAATTAAAAACGGACCCGGTTTCCCGGATCCGTCTGACTGCTGCCGCAAACAACAGCAGCTTCTTTTTAATCAGTAATTTATTCCGCGACAATGGTCACAGATGCACTGGCTGGACTGGTTTCTACAATCGTGCCATTGGAAACGCTGACTGAGATTGGCAGCGAATAAGTGCCTGCATCCTTTCCATTCAGATCAATCGTGGCCTTTAAATCCCGTGAGTTGATCTTTGAAAGCTCAGAAGCCACACCCTTTACTTTGATTGTTACGGAATTTACATCGACCCGTGAAACCTTCAGTCCTGATTTGACATTCGTCGTGGTAATCGAATCAATTGTATATTTCTTTTCGATAATCTGCTCGATGTTGACAGTCACCGCGACCTGTTTATCGTTGCCGATCAGGGTTACGCCATCCGGAAGAATCACATTTTCGTCCACTGTGAAGGACGCTGAATTGCTCGAATCACTGACGGTGACAGCATCCAGATCAAGTGAATCAATCTTGCTGATTACATCTTCCTTACCGGCTATGGTTTTGGTATCCGGACTGACTGAGATGTCGGTTATCTTATAACCATCTGCAGCCGTTCCGTTCGTTTTAGGCGCATTAACCTTGACTTCTTTGGTCACACCCAGAGAAACGCCGGCATACACCACATCCGGAGAAACCGTCACATCGTCCAGAACATTGCCGTCCGAATCATAGGGATAAACTTTCACATACTGAAAACTGTCTTCCGATAATCCATTTACATCGATAGTACCGGAAATGCTGCTCAGTTTTGCCAGCTGATCGGAAGGCCCCGAGACCTGAACCGTATTTTTTGTCTCCGCCGAAATAACCGTCTTGCTGTCTTTCGGCGTCCCCTGGGGAATAATAGTGGGCGTCCATTCTTTATCTGTGATTTTATCGATCTTGACCGATACGGTCTCGGGAAGAACTCTCGAGATAATAATGGAATTGGCTGTCCCTTTAATGACGACCGGAATTTCATAGGTACCGGCCGAATTGATGTCAGAAAGATCCGCTTCCGCCGTAATTTCCTTGGTGTTGATTTCGCTGAGATTACGCTCGACGCCTTTAACCTGCAGATTGACATAATAACTAACCGAGCTGTCCAGAATCAGACCTTCCTGAGCCAGCTGATCGGTGTTAATAAAAGTCACTGGTACATCATTGATATTCTCTGCTACGATATTACTGGTATCCCCGTTTACGTAGTACCAGAACAATACCGCCAGCAGAAATGCGATGATCAGGCGTACAACACGGGGCATATCAAATTTATTTTTTGCCATGTTTTCTGCTCCAGAGCTGTGTCAGCGAATTCTCGGAATTATCGTCCTCCTGAGGCAGATAACGCTTTGTCAATATTTCTTCAAGAACTTCAGGTTTTACATCACGCATCAGCTCGCCGTTAATGACATAGGAAATGTATCCGGTTTCCTCTGAGACAATAATAACCAGGGCATCAGATTGCTCGGAAATTCCGATACCAGCCCGATGTCTGGTTCCCAAATCGCTGATGAGATCGCGCCGTTCAGTCAGCGGGAGCAGACAGCCGGCTGCAATCACTTCATTATTATAAAATGATAAAATTACAGCACCGTCATGGAGCGGCCGGTTCACTGTAAACAGATTGACCAGCAGCTCCCAGCTTATCCGCGAGTTGAGTTTAATTCCGGATCTGGCGATATTCTTCAGTCCCGTCTGATTTTCGCAGACGATCAGTGCGCCGGTATGATCCCTTGCAAGAATCCTGACCGCGGTGATAACTTCTCTGATACTGCGCTGGGTATCCTTGATTTCCTTTTTGTTTTTACTGAGCGGTCCTAAAAAGCCCCTGCTCCCCAGTGATTCCAATGCCGATCTGAGCTCGGGCTGAAAAACGACCAGTATAAACAGGAAGAACCAGGTAAACATGCTCTTGACCAGATAGTTGATGGTGGTCAGCCCCAGCCAGTCGGAAATGGGCAGCAGAATAAGCAGAATCAACAGGCCTTTGACAACCTGTTCAGCCTGTGTATTCTGGATCCAGCCCAGTACGGCATACAAAACGCCGGTTATCAGTGCAATTTCAATGAGGCTGATAATCGTAACCTGTGACTGCAGGTACATGATAATCGAGCTCATGTTTTATCCTGCCGTTCACCAGCCTCCAGATCACTCTGCCGTTTCCGTCCAAGTTCGATCAGTTTTTCCTGAAATTCCACATAGAGCGGACGCAGCTCAGGATCTTCGATCCTGCTGCCGCAGGTCTGGAGGATTGCCTGTTCACGGCCACTGTCCAGAACCGGGAGATTCCGTTCTTTTTTATATTGACGGACCTGTTTCATCAGATCCATCCGCTGTTCGAACAGGGATGCAATCTGCGTATCGATCCGGTCTATTTTTTCTCTGATTATTTTGATATCTTCAGTCATACTCTGTGCTGTTTATAATTAAAGGATTCAGCAGACCCTGCTTTCAAGCAGCATGTCCAGCAGTACGAAAGCCGTCACTGCCTCGATAACGGGACAGGCTCTGACAATAATACAGGGGTCATGACGCCCGTGAATGACCAGTTTTTCATCGGTACCGGTTTTCAGATTGACCGTATCCTGCTCAACTGCAACTGATGGTGTCGGTTTAACAGCACATCGGTAAACCACCGGCATACCGTTGGTAATACCGCCGTTAATACCGCCATTGTTATTGCTTTTTGTTTTTACTTTTCCATTTTCCATATAAAACGGATCGTTGGCTTCGCTTCCGCGCAGATCTGCAAATGCAAAACCGATGCCAAATTCGACGCCTTTTACAGCAGGAACGGAAAAGAGCATGGATGCAAGCCGGCTCTCTACTGAACCGAACATGGGATCACCCAGACCCGCCGGCAGTCCGGTGACATAGCCTTCAATCACCCCGCCTGCCGAATCTTTTTCGCGCATCGCTTCAATAATTTCTGCCCGCATGGCTTCACCGCAATCGCTGTCTGCGACCGGAAAAGCCGGATTCTCAAAAGTCAGCGTTTCATAATCGTCGATTACACTCGGATCATGAACGCCGGCGGCAGAAACGATCCGGGAACCGATCTGCACCCCGGGATACAGCTGTTTTAAAGCCAGCCGGGCCAGCGCCCCCGCAAAAACAAGCGGTGCTGTAAGCCGTCCTGAAAAATGACCGCCGCCGCGGTAATCCTGGAAACCGCCATAACGGATACCTGCTGTATAGTCGGCATGTCCCGGTCTCGGTTTGACAGCCAGTTCGCTGTAATCGCCCGACCGCGTTGACGTGTTCCGGATCAGTCCGCAGATCGGCGTACCCTCGGAAAAGCCGTTGAAAACACCGGACAGGACTTCTACCAGATCCGGTTCCTTACGGGGTGTAGCCAGCGGGTTGCCCGACGCACTGCGGCGTTTCATCTGTTCTGCAACATAGTCGTCGTCAATCCGGATTCCCGATGGAAATCCGTCAATGACTGCACCGATTCCGGCACCATGCGATTCTCCGAATACAGAAAGCTTCAGAACGTTTCCTGTCACAGAGCCCATATTGCACTCCCGCCTGTTTTTTTATAATGAATTCTGTCAGTTCTCAATCACTGCTCCTGACTACTTGTTATTTCTCACGAAATTCTCCACCGGCATCTCTGAAATCTTCCCAGAATCCCGGCCACGATTTTGCCACACACTGGGCATCAAATAATACAACATCGCTGCCGGCCCGTCCGGAAGCAACAGCTGTACTCATGGCAATCCGGTGATCGCGGAAGCTGTCGACTTCTCCTCCGGTAAACTCACGGCCGCCTTCAATAATCAGGCCGTCTCCGGTCATCGTGCATTCTGCACCCAGTGCAGTCAGCAGATCTGTAACAGCCTGCAGCCGGTCCGATTCCTTGTGCCGGAGTCTTTCGGCATTGTAAATCTCGCTGGTTCCGGAAGAAAGCGCTGCAAGAACCGCAAGGACCGGCACCAGATCCGGTACATCAGCCGCATCCAGATGGAAGCTGCGTGTCTGCCGGGGTTCTGCCGTCCAGGTTTCACGTCCTGAATCCCAGGTAACAGCAGCATCCGCACGTTTCAGAATGTCGATAACTGCAAAATCGCCCTGTACCGAGGTTTCCGGCAGTCCGGTGCAAATGGTTTTCCGGTTTATGGTTCCGTTGACCAGCCAGAAAGCTGCCTGGGAAAAATCACCTTCAATTTCCAGACTGTTGGGTCTGTAAGCCTGATTTCCCTGAACCCGGTAATGATCGTCGTCGATTTTTTCAATCTCGATCCCGAACTGTTCCAGAATCGCCACTGTAATGTCGACATACGGCCTTGACTGCAGCGGTGTAGTTAATACAATTTCCGAGTCACCGTCCAGCAGCGGCAGTGCCAGCATCAGCCCTGTGATAAACTGGCTGGACACGTCCCCACGAAGTTCAAAACGTCCGGGTTTGAGCTTTCCTGTCAGAATAAGCGGCAGTTCCGCATCGCCCTTTTCAACGGAAAAGCCCTGCTTTTCGAGAATTGAAATAACAGGCTCGAGCGGTCTTTCGGCCAGTCTTCCGGTTCCTGTGATAACCGTATTATCTGCATCAATGGCAGCGAGCGGGATCAGAAAACGAACGGTCGATCCGGACTCTCCGCAGTTAATCAGACAATCCTGTGTCCTGGGCTCCGGTGTCCCGGTAACCATAAGCGTAAACAGGCCGTCCTCCTCCGGTTCAGCAGTAATTTCAGCACCAAAGCTGCGTGCTGCATCAACGGTTGCCCGGATATCCTCAGAAAGCATGACGTTGGTCAGCCTGCTGGTTCCATTGGCAAGGGATGCCGCAAATATCGCCCGGTGGGAAATGCTTTTTGAAGGAGGAATGCGAATCTCTCCTCCGGTTTCTTCAGGTTTAATATCTATAATCATTTAAATAATTCCAGTGCCTGGTCTTTCTTTATTTTTACTATTTCTGCCCGTCCTATTTTAGGCATAATGCAGATATTCAGGGTATCGCCTTCTGATTTTTTATCGTTGGCAAGAATTTCAAGTACCCGCTTTGTTTCCATCTGCGGCATCTGCCACGGCAGTCCGTAGGTTTCAAGAATAAGCTGCAGATTATCAAGTGCTTCCGGCGGGGTAATGCCTTCGCGAACACTCATTTTGGTAATCTGGTACATCCCGATTGCAACCGCCTGACCATGAGAATAGCGTTCGAATTCAAAATAAGATTCAACTACATGTCCGATCGTATGACCGAAATTGAGAATTCTGCGTATTCCCTGTTCCATTTCATCGCTTTCGACGATGTTGCGCTTGATGGTTACACATTTCGCGACAATCTCTTCCATGTCGTCCATCAGGTCTTCCTGATAATGGAAAGACATGAGTCTCAGGAACAGTTTGGATGATGAAATACACCCGTATTTGATGACTTCTCCCATTCCGTCCGTGAGCCATTCATCCGGCAGGGTATCCAGAAATTCCGGGTCGATAATCACCATTTCCGGCTGATGGAACGCACCTACCAGGTTCTTGCCGTAACCCAGATCCACACCTGTTTTTCCGCCGACTGAGGAGTCGACCTGAGCCAGCAGGCTGGTCGGTATCTGAATAAAATCCACACCTCTCAAATAAGTGGCCGCGACAAAGCCGGACAAATCGCCGACTACACCGCCGCCTAGTGCGACAATCAGATCTTTTCTGGTGAAATTAAGTTCCTGCAGACGGAAGTAGATTTCTTCCGTTTCTGCCAGAGATTTCGAAGCTTCTCCCGGTTTAATGACAATGGCATAAACCTCCCCACCGTATTTCCGGAGCTGCTTTTTCACATTGGCCAGATAATATTTGCCGACATTTTTGTCTGTGATAATGACAATTTTCTGACGGTCGTCAAACACCTCCGGCATTTTGTCCAGTTCGTTTCTGAGTCCATTCTGGATCAGAATCCGATATTTATGTTTGTTTTCAGTTTTACAGATTATTTCTTTCATTTTTCTTCTTGTGAAAAACGTCTGCCGGCTGTGAACATCTTCAGCATTCAAAACAGACAGTAAAAGGCCGTAACATACGTTTCTATTATAACACAGCGGGTGACCGATTCTCCCTGCCAAAGTCCATTGTGTTGATTCTCACCCGGTTCATTTTCATTTTTCTGTAAACACAATCAAATTCAAATTTCATGTGAATTTCACGCTCTGTGAGGCTATAATTATATTAATGGAAAACTATTACATTTTTCCTAATATTAATATTAAAATACATACTAATATGTTGTTGCACGAGTGAATGGCTGAAAGGAAAGCAATGAGTAAGAAGCATAAAAACGAAAGCAGTAAAAGCGGCAAGAAAGACAAAAAGCTGAAAGCCGCCGAAAACCACAAATCCGAAAAAAAACCTGCTTCACAAAAGAAGGAAAACAAAGGCAAAGCTGCGGTAGAAAAAAAGACCGAAGCAGCAGCTCCAGTACAAGCTGTTAACCGGGATGAACTGTTCAGACAGTTTGCATCCTGCTCCGAACTGTATAACCTGATTGAAAACTCACCGCTGTCCTGTGCCGGTGTCCCACTCTATCATGCAGAATCCTATATGCTCTCTCTGATTGCCGATATCCAGCCGGTAAACCTGACCCGTCTCGCTGCCAGCCTGGGGATCTCAAAAAGCGGAGCAGCCAAGACAGCTAACAAACTGATTCTCAAGGGGCTTCTGACCAAAGAAAAATCACCTGATAATTCCAGGGAAGTCCTGTTTAAAGAAACACCCAGAGGCGAAGAGGTTATTGCTGAAATCGCTCCTGCCACAGAGTCTGTTTTCAATCCCGTTACCGAAATGGTGAACGGTCTTGATGAAATCGCAGCAGCAGCTGTCATGGATTTCCTCCGGGATCTGGAAAATGTCCTGACCGAATGCTCTGACCGGGTCCAGGCGAAGTAAACCAAAATCAGAATACTGCAGAAGATTAAAGCATAAAACAAAAAACCCGCTCACGCGGGTTTTTTTAATTAATACATTCTTACTGTTTATCTGTTATTTCTGTGATTCCGCTGTAAGGAAATCGACAATACCGCGGGCTGCTTCTTCCGGACCGCTCTGTTCGTTTCCGGGAATACCGAGCTGTGTCCGGATTGTTCCCACCTGAATACCGGTTTCTTTCATGCGTTCGAAATAATTCTGTGTAATTTTTTCGTGTTCCGGCTTAAGCTGTACAGCTCCGAAAGGATTGGCGAAATAAGTCGATGTCATGCCGACTTCTCCCGTTGTTCCCTTGGCCATACGCTTGCCTTCCGAGAAGACAGTCAGTGCATGATCGATATTGTCGAACAGTTCTACCGGTGCATGATCCTTGTCAATGGCTTCATAGTTGTTGATGTAGAAAACATAATCTACCGGGGTACTGGCAGAAATATCATCATATGACATTTGCGGAACAATAACACGGGCATTCACAACATGCGGATTCATAAAGATCGAACGGTCCATGGTGCTGTAGGCATAACCCGGCTGCAGGTCATCCAGACGGACAAAGGCACCGATTTCCGTACCGACTGCCATCAGCTCACCTTCCTTGTTGAAGTGAAGTGAACCCATGTCATCGATCAGGATATCCACCGAGCAGTTGTCTTCTGTAGAAACCTTGGAGATTGCATCCAGTGTTTCCGATTTACCGGCACCGGAGTCACCAACCAGCATGACATTATAGGTCTTGCCGGATTCCTTCAGATGGATCTTGGCAAAGGCACCGTGAATCGGGAGCCAGAAGTTTTTAATCTGGATAATGTTGTGCAGTGTCAGGACCATCTTCTTCATATATCCGAAGTAGTCGATGTCTTCCGTATTGGGGAGTACACCGTACCAGATGCCGTCTTCCTTGACTACATAACCACGCTTTTCATCATCGTCGAACAGGGATTCGTCCAGACCGAAGATAACCGCTCCATCCGGTTTTCTGGATGTGAATTCTTCCGGTGTAGCCAGTTCAAACAGATTGAACAGTCCGGCACCCAGTGCCAGATAATCCTTCTGAACATAAACATTAATGAGCAGTCGTCCTGCCTTGACCGGAATGGCATACCAGCCGTCCGCATCCATGTAGAAACGTTCCAGGATCTTCTTATCGTTCTTGATCGGGAAAATACCGTTTCTCTTGGTTGACTTGGTATAGAAGATTACCGGCGGTTCAAAAACAGCTTCCCATACATAAGGAACCTTATATAGGGAATCGTTCTTGCATTTGATGTCATTCGGAAAGTGGAAATGATCCACCAGGAAAGCGACCTGCGCGCCTGCCGGCAGCTGACGGAAGACGTTAAGCTGCTTGCTGTCGATATTGTAGACAACATTACGATAGAGCTCAAGAATCAGTTTTCTCAGTGATTCGTTATTCTGAGCCAGTGAATGCGCTTTTGAATTCATAACGCCTGCACTGTCGACATAGGTTTCATTTTTGACCATGAAACGCTGAAGATTGCGCCAGAAATTATAAAGTCCTTCTATAAAGAGTCCCAGTGAATCCGCATATTCATCTTCCGAATAGCTGATATCAAAATAACCTTCTTTCATGATATCCGCAAGCGGCTTCATATTGAGCAAGATCAGAAAATCGATGAATTTATCTTCATTAAAATCACCGTTATGTATAAAGGGACGAACGGCTTTAAGCTTTCTGCTTCTGTTTTTTTCCAGCTGTCCGATATACTGGCGGAGCAGCTCCGTGAATTCTGCTGACTGTAATATCTGGCCGGGATTGGTGAACTTGAGATCACCGTTAATCACGACCGTGCGATGTGGATTGACTTTTGTATTCATACCTGTATTGTAGCGGAATCTGCCGCTGTCTGCAATTTCAAATCTTATGTAACCGTACGTCTGGTTTTTAATTTAAAGACAGATGTCCGTAATATAGGGACTTTCCTGCTTTGTTGTATCCGGTTGAAAAGCACTTGTTTACAAACATGTAAATTTGCAGTTATCTGCTTTTTCCAGGTTTCACTGCAGAAAATGAAGAAACAGGGTATCTTTACATCAGGGTGATTCTGACTGTCTTAATTCCGTGGCAGCTTTAACATACCTGCAGGAGCCCGTGTGGTATAATATCAGGAAATCAGGAACACATTTACTCAAGGAGGAATATTATGACATGGCTATGGATCATCCTGGCAGTAATCGTTATTCTTCTGATCTGGCTCATCGTAGTCCGGAACGGACTGGTTCAGGCGAGCAATCAGATCGAAGAAGCGTACTCGACCATGGATGTATATATGAAGAAACGTTATGACCTTATTCCCAATCTGGTCAATACAGTCAAGGGATATGCGGCGCATGAAAAGGAAACACTTCTGGCTGTGGAACAGGCTTCCATGAAAGCTTCACATGCCGGAAGCGTGGAAGAACAGGCAAAAGATGAAGAAGCGCTTAACGGCGCCGTCAAAAATCTGTTTGCGCTGGCTCAGGCTTATCCGGATCTGAAAGCAAATCAGAACTACCTGGATCTGCAGAATCAGCTTAAAAAGATCGAAGAAGATATCGCCAATGCACGCAAGTATTACAATGCCAGCGTGCGCGTCTATAACGACAAAATTTCCACGTTCCCGGGAAGCATTTTTGCGGGCGGCATGCATTTCGAAAAGAAGCCCTACTTCCAGGTCGCTTCCGAAGCAGAACGCCAGAACGTAAACGTACAGTTTTAACGAAAAGCCCGGGAAACCGGGCTTTTTTTACGCATTCGACTCAAACACCACGGAGAAAATATGAAACACAAACACAGACGCCTGTTACCGGTTCTGCTGGGGCTTCTGGTTCTCGTTCTGCTGTTTCCGTCTTCGGCACTGGCTGCAACCTCAGTCACGCCCGACTACAACACCACCATCAATGACTACACGATGGAAATGACGGTTAATGAAAACCACAGCTACGACATTAAAATCACTGAAAACGTGACATTTAAAAACCGGCAGCATGGGATTTACCGATATATCCCGATTACCGGGACTTATTACCGGGAAGTCGACGGAAAACAGGACGCGCGTTCTTATAACGCTTCCTTTACCAACTTTAAAATGCTCTCCGGACAGGACTACAGTCTGGATACGGACAGCGGCAATGAAGTCATTAAAATAGGCAGCTCGAATACCTACGTGACCGGAAAACAGACCTATTCCTACTCCTTTACCTGGGATCCGGGAGCAGACGGCATCGATTCCTTTGATGACGTCTATTTCAATGTTTTTAACGGATATCTCGAAAATCCGATCGAAAACCTTCACCTCACCGTGAATATGCCCAAAAGCTTCAATACGGACGATGTGCACTTCTATTCCGGAGACAGCTACGGGGCTGTCGACGCCGGTAACTTCACATGGAGTGTGAACGGCAATACCATTACCGGCGAAAGCACAGCCGTGTTTACACCGGGTTCCGTCCTGACTATGAATATCCGTCTTCCGGAAGGCTACTTTGTTGGCGCCCGGACCGGAACCGAATATTATCCTCTGTGCTATATCCTTGCAGGGATCTGCACACTGGCCGGGATTGCTGTCTGGCTCTTTATGGGACGCGGGAAGAAACCACTGGAGCCGGTTACCTTCTATCCGCCGGATGACCTCTCACCTGCCCAGATCGGCTATATTCTCAGCCCCGGCGGAAAGCGGGAAAAGGATATCCTGTCTCTGGTTGTCTATTTTGCAGATAAGGGTTATCTGACCATCCGGGCCCTGGACGAACAGGGCAAAAAGATGGAACTGCATAAGGTGAAAAATCTGCCTTCCGGAACGCCGGCTTATGAAACCACATTTTTCAATGCGCTTTTCAGAACGTCCAGTGATGTCCGAATCGATTCGCTTTCAGACAGTTCAAAATTCTATGAACGCTTTCAGAGTGCTCAGGAACAGCTTAAAGACTGGTTCCAGACACCGGCACACAAGCTTATTGCAAGCGGCACAGAAATGGCCAGATTCATCATTTCCTGTCTGGTTATCCTGACCGGCATCGGATTCGGAACGGCAGCCTGCTTTAACTCGGAAGGGTCAATCGATATCTTCCTGGTCCTGTTTATCGCAGCATTCAGCGCCTTTCCGGCTTTATTTGGAGCCTTCAGCAATAAAAAGGCAGGTCTGATCGGTCTGATCATCCTGGGCGCAGGACTCACCCTGATTATCGGGGCTTTGTTCCTGACCAGCGCCGGGCCGATGATTGCAGCTATGGCAGCCATCGCAGTTCTTGCGGTTCTGATCCATCTCTGCGACAAACGGACCGAACAGGGATCCAGATGGCTCGGTGAAAGCCGCGCTTTCAGGCACTTTATCAAAACAGCAGAGCTTGACCGGATCAAACTGCTGGTTGAGGAGGATCCGATGTATTTCTACAATATCCTTCCCTATGCTTATGTCATGGGGCTGACTGATAAATGGATGAAGAACTTCGAATCCCTGACTATTGCACCGCCTGTCTGGTACTATAATCCATATCAGCAGATGTCAGTCTGGGATATGATCTACTTCAACAATATGATGCACATGATGAACCACTCGCTTCATAATTCACGCGGTATGTTCGTACCTCCGAACACCGGCTCCGGCGGCTTTGGCGGCGGCGGTTTCGGTGGTGGCGGCGGCTTCGGCGGCGGCGGTGGCGGCGGAATGGGCGGCGGCAGCTGGTAAGCCGGGAACCATTCAGACTGCAACAGCTTTCAGATAAACAATACAAAGACCCTGCAATCACTGCAGGGTCTTTTCTATTGCTGCCACTCTCTTTTCAGTGCGGTTTATTGTATAATATTAAGTACGCATAAAAGCAGTGCCGTGTTTTACAGGCAGCAGAAAACCCGTGAAACGAAGATCCGGAACGCAGGTAGTCCGGAAAGAATCAGGC
>JBMNSG010000015.1:0-30846 GCA_050945075.1 Eubacteriaceae bacterium
TATTAAAAGTATTGATCAAAGTCTTTAAGACTCTGGTTCATTCGCTGTTTTTGATGTTTATCGTGTTCGCACACGTCGTTTCTGGAATCTTGGTTTTATGTGTGCTAATCTCTTCTTTAAAAAGAAGACTTAGCAACGCTGTTATCTTTTCTATGACCTGCGTCGTCTCTTGCGTGACAACTATTTTAGTATACAACCATTTAAGCATTATGTCAATACATATTTTGATTTATTTTCTCATTCTTCGAAATATTAAATCTTAAATGTTTACCTGCTGTATGTGGATAGAATACTTGCTGTTTTGGACAGCTATATTAGTATAAAGCCTGTCCGGGTAACTGTCAACTGTTTTTTATAAAAATAACCGTATTATCCCGATCTGGAATAATACGGTCTGTTTTAGCTTTACCGCTGATTTAATTTGTCTGAGACTTCAATCAGTCTTCAATTTCAATAACAGAAACAGGACACTGATCGGCTGCTTCACCAACACTGTCTTCAAGTTCCGTCGGAACATCTTCATGAATGACAACAGCGGTTCCTTCCGGACCCATCTCAAATTCTTCAGGACAGGTTTCAGTACATAGTTCACAGGAAATGCATCCGTCTTTAATTAAAACTTCCATCTCTTTCTCCTTTGATTTCATACTGGTTTTCATTATTATTCTCTACCCTGCCTTTAACAGAATCAACAGCAAATCAAAAACAAGTATTCTTCTCAATCGAATTTGTTACTGAACAAAGCATCAGCGTAATCGCATTTCGTGCTGAATGAAGTATCAGCGTAATCGCATTTTGTACTGAACGAAGCATCAGTGTAATCACATTTTGTACTGAATGAAGCATCAGTGTAATCACATTTTGTACTGGATAAAAAACAGCAAATAAAAAAAACCCGCCGAAGCGGGTTGTAAAGACTAACGGGCTACTACATTCTTTGCCTGAAGTCCGCGGTCACTTTCTTCGATATCAAAAGTAACTTCCTGACCTTCGTTGAGTGTTTTAAAGCCGTCTCCCTGAATTGCTGAGAAGTGTACGAATACATCGTCTCCTTCTTCTCTTGTGATAAATCCGAAACCTTTTTCGGCATTAAACCACTTAACTGTACCGTTGTTCATGTTTTCCTCCTAATAAAGCGAAAAGTGATCCGCGTAAAAAAACACACTCTCTCGTGACATTTCAATGACTGCTGATGTCACAATTAAATGTGTCGTCTTTCGCTCTTGAATCGTTTTTATTATAAACTAGGGAATTTTTGATGTCAAATCCATATATTCAACAATTCTGTTCCCTCCAGAAAGATTTTACCACTCTTTCCACTTCTGCGGGGCTTTTTACTGAAATTCTTCTTTTCAAATGCTCCGGAAATAATTCACGATAATTCCAGGAAGCCAGTCTGTCATCGATAAACAGGATAGCGCCGCGGTCTTTTTCGGTTCGAATAACTCTGCCTGCTGCCTGCAATACTTTATTCATACCAGGATACTTATAAGCATATTCGTAGCCGCGGCCGATTTTATCGTCATAATACTTCTGTAATATTTTCCGCTCAGGCGAGACAGCCGGAATACCGGGACTGACAATCACTGCCCCAATCAATTTATCTCCCGGCAAATCAATTCCCTCCGAAAAGGCACCGCCCATTACACAGAACGCCGCCAGCGTTTGTCCTGAGCCGGGATCCGGAATAAAGTCATCCTCCGAATCCATCAGGCATTCCAGAAAAGCAGTCCGTTCCTCCGGCGACATTTCAGGATGCTGCTCAAGGACCTTTATTTCACTTTCATTGATCAGATTCTTAAAAGGCTCCAATACCAGCCGCAAATATGCAAAGGATGGAAAAAAAACCATGTAATGACCAGCTTTTCCCTGTATAAATGCGTAAATATCAGCAGCAATCCGGTCCGCACTCTTCTGACGGTCTGCATATCGGGTGCTGACCGATCCATCCTCAACAACCAGCAGATTCTGCATGGGAAACGGTGATGGCAGAGCCAGTGCAGGTGTATCAGGCGACAGGCCCAGGACACTTCTGTAATAATCAAAGGGATTGAAAGTAGCTGAAAAGAGGATTCCGGATCCGCTGCCGTTTATTCTGCTGCGGATCATCTCGGAAGCATCAAGACAAAGCTGGGCTATTTTCAACGTTCCGTTTTCTCTGGAAATTCTTGTTACGTAGCTGTCACTGTAAAACTCGGAAATCAGCAGATATTTCCTGACAGCCACAACTGCATCAGATAGAATTGACATAAATAATTCTTCTTCAGCTGTTGGCGGAAGATCAGATTTCCGGCTGTACC
This sequence comes from Eubacteriaceae bacterium, assembly GCA_050945075.1. Classification (GTDB taxonomy): domain Bacteria; phylum Bacillota; class Clostridia; order Eubacteriales; family Eubacteriaceae; genus UBA7485. Next base: position 2,301 of record JBMNSG010000015.1, read on the forward strand.
AGCGATCAGAAGCAAAAATCAAATTTTCCAGGGTTTCATTAAATGCTGCTGCCGGTTCAACACGGAATACAGATTCTGTTTTCATGGTTTTGGGCCTGAGGAGCTCCATCTGCTCGATGATACGGTCTGCACTTTTCCGGATTTCTCCGCTGTTCCTGATGCCTTTACAAGCCTCGCTTACTTTTTCAAACTGAAAATCATCCAGCTCAGCAGAAAACATATCGCGGGACCGGTCCGGAAAGTTATGGGCTTCATCAATCAGGTAGATGTTATCTTTACTCTCTTCAAAACGAATCAGCGCAGCAGAGGGATCAAATACATAATTATAATCGCAGATGATCAGATCTGCCCACAGGGAGAGATCCAGGGAAAGTTCAAACGGGCACAGCTTATGTTTCTCCCCGATTTCGAGTATTTTCTCTTTTGAAAATTCCGTTTCATGCATGAGCAGATCGTAAAGAATCGGATTAATCTTGTCAAAATAGTCTCCGGCATACGGACAGTGTTCCGGATCACAGGTCATCTCGGCTTCAGGTGTTAACGGGCACATTTTTTCTTTGGCGGTTATCACAACGGACTTGAGCCGGAGTCCCTTCTCACGCATCAGAGCAGCTGCTTTTTCCGCCTCCCGCTGTGTCTGGGTGCGGGCAGTCAGATAAAAGATTCTTTCATAGGGATTTCCCAGCATTCTGACCGAAGGGTACAGCGCAGAAATAGTCTTTCCGATACCGGTAGGGGCCTGAAGCAGGAGATTTTCCCTGCGTTTGAGAGTATTCCAGACTGCCAGATTCATTTCCCGCTGGCCGCGTCTGAAATGATCGAAAACAAATCCCAGATTATTGGAAGACTGGTTGCGTATGACCGACCACTCCTGCGCCAGTCTCGCCCACTGAATATAGTGCCTGAGTAAATCATCCATATATTCGGACAGGCTTTTAAAATCCTCTTCAAACCGATACGAACGCTTTTTACGGCTGCGCAGATGGACATAGCTCAGCTCCAGAACAATTTGTTCTCCCGGGTGGGCTCTGAGCCAGAGCAGTCCGTATATAAACAGCTGTGCTTTATGGACTTCTTTAAATTCTATTGTCTCGAGATCTTCTCCGGTCGATTTAATCTCTTCAATGACCGTCAGGCCTTCTTCGATATAGACTGCATCTGCCCGGCCGTTGAGCCTGAAACAGAAATCATCCAGGTATTCTTCCCCGGCCAGATAGACTTCACTCTGGTAATCCTGCTTTATTTTTCTGTCCCGGTTCTGTATTTCTCTGTGAATCTCAGCCCCTTCCAGCAGGCGGTTTTTCCCGGAATAGCGCTTGTCAATACTGCCCGATTTCAGGACGAACTCGACCAGATTTCTTACGGAAAGCTCAACGAGACTGCCTGAGGAATCATTTCCCGCGGCATTATCTTTTAAAGTATCCTCCTCAGAAAGCCTGTTCTCCAGAGCATCATTCCGGGAACGAGCTTTGTCTGAAAGAACGCTTGCCGGCGCGTCATCAGCCTGAGAATTATTGCCGCCTGAATGTTCCGCTGGAGAAGCACCGGCCTGGGGAACAGTATGATCAGCCTCGGAACTGTTCCGGTTTATTTTTTTGTCTTCGTTGTCCAGACTCATCGAGTACATCTGCATTCTCCAAATAAAAAAGCCGGAAATTCCGGCTTTCTCAATTTTACTGTTATGACAGAACCTTATTATGGATATCCTGCATTCGAATATCCGTCTGTGCAATAATATCCGCGCAGGATTTCAGCTCTGCCGAAATATCCTCGGGTATATCTTTTTTGTTCGGCGCTTTATAACGCAGCTGATGCTCCAGGCTCGCCCAGAAGTCCATGGCAATGGTCCTGATTTGTATCTCAACCTTTACCGTTTCCTTATGATCCGAGAAGAAAACCGGAACATTGATGATCAGATGCAGACTGCGATAACCGTTGGGCTTGGGTGCTTTGATATAATCTGTTTCCCTGACAATCTCAAGATCGTCCTGGGCCTCAAGCAGCTGCCGGATTACATAAATGTCCTTGATATAAGGACAAATAATCCTGATCCCGGCAATGTCATCGATATTTTCACGAGCGCTCTTTACATCCAGATGATAGCCCTTACGCATCAGTTTTTCAGCAACGCTTTTCGGCGTTTTAATACGGGATTTCATGGTGTGAATGGGATTCCGGGCATGTGTGGTAACAAATTCGTCGTTCAGAATTTCAAGTTTTGTCAGGATCTCTTTAATGGCTGCCGAGTAGATCATCTGCAGATCATACAGATCCAGAATCAGATCCTTGGCTTCTGCAAACCGCTGCTCAAAGCTCTCGTCGTTATTATCCCCGGCCATTGCCAGTATATCGACCATGGGTGTTGCTTCAGTTATTTTGGTTGTTAGCATTCTTTCCTCAGTCCAGACTTTTGTACATGATTACATCAGTTATTATAGACCAGGAACAGAAGCCGGGCAATCTAAAACATCAGACAATATTCCGTGGGTTCCCGTCAATAAATGAAAGGGCATTGTCAAAAACTATTGCAGCACGGTCACTAAAAGATTCCTCAGTCGCATAAGCAATATGGGGCGTAAGCACAGTATTGGGTGCTGAAAGGATAGGACTGTCCTGGGCAAGCGGCGGTTCTCCGGCAAACACATCGATCCCGGCTCCGGCTATTTCGCCGTCTTTAAGTGCCTGTGCCAGTGCCGCTTCTTCCACTACCGGACCGCGGGCCGTGTTAATAAGAATAGCTGAACGCTTCATCATTTTTAATTCTTTTTCGCCGATAAGGCCGCGTGTCGAGTCGGTAAGCGGAACATTCAGGCTCAGGATATCGCTGTTCTTCACTACATCTTCAAAAGAAACGTATTCGATGCCGGCTTGCTGAGCCTCTGTTCTGATGCTTCTGGACCAGCCGATTACCTTGCAGCCGAAAGCCTTAGCCAGCTCTGCAGTACGAATGCCGATGGCCCCTGTGCCGACAATTCCGAAGGTTTTACCTTTCAATTCCCGTCCGGCCAGAGAGCCGCGTGCACCGCCCTTACGAACAGCAGCATCCAGCGGAACGATGCTTCTGAGTACATCTACCGCCAGTGCCATGACCAGTTCCGCCACTGCTTCGGTTGCATACCCCTGGGCATTACAGACTGAAATTCCCATATCTGCTGCAGTTTTCTTATCGACATGATCCGTTCCTGTGAAAGCAACATCGATCAGTTTCGCTTTTTTACATTCTTTTACAACTGCTTCCGGAAACGGCTGATTGGCTGTGATGACAATATCCGCGTCACTGCAGCGTTCTGCCAGTTTCTGAAGGTCAGTGGTCTTATCGGGATAAAATACAACTTCAATTCCCTGATCCCGGAAAGGGGCTGCCAGCTTGTCCTGTGTCTGACTGTCAATACTCAACGGTTCACATACTGTGATTTTCATTCTTTCTTCTTTCCGAAAAGCTTATTCGTCAGGCTTTACTGAGCCTGCAAGAGCTTCTCTAACAGTATCGTAGTTATATCCGCGCGAGAGCATGGCTTTTATTACTTTTGCCTGGAACTCTCTGCCGGTAAACCCTTTCCTCGAATAAAGGGTCAGATAGTGTTCAAAATGTCTGGTAAACTGACGTTCGTCGACCGGACAGTCCTCTTCCGTAATTTCCCGTAAGAGGGCGCTGACCGTTTCGTTCCCGAATCCCCGTCTGAGCAGATAACTCTGAATTTTCGGGAGTCTGCGTCTGTATGGTTCCCCTTCTGTTTTCTGCATGGCTTTTTCAAAGTGTACTCTGCAGAATTCCTGTTCATCTTCATCGGGTATTAGCTGTGAAAGAGCGGAGAGCAGTGTGTCTGAAATACCGCGGCGCGCCAGATCCTGTCTGACCCTGTTGCGTCCCAGTCTTTTACCGAAAGCATTGACATCACAGTATTGTCTGACATATTCTGTGTCGTCGAGATAATGATATTCCTTTAGTTTTTCGATAACCGCACTGATTGCATCCTCACAGTATTTCTTTTTTTCGAAATAGCTTCGGATTTCCTGTTCTGTCCGGGCTCTGAACGAAAGATAGTTCAGTGCCTGGTCGAACATTTTCTGTCTGACTTCGTTGAATTCTTCCATAGAACTATTATATCTGAAGCAGTCCGGTTCTGTTTAAAAGCTGTTTGAAAACCGAAACTGAGGATCTGGAAGTCATACTCCTGTCTGCTGTATTGAATCGGACCTCCGGGAACAATACGGATTCCCGTTATCTACAGCGGTTCTGCTATGCCGTGACCTGTGCCAGACGATTCTTGATAAACTGTTCGGCGGTACGGCCGCTGCGGTTCAGGTGACGGAGAGCCCACTGCAGCGCATCGGCTTCAAATGCTTCGTCTTCCGTATCAATCTGATATTTTCTGGCCAGTGTATGTACGATTTCCAGATAATCATCCTGCTGCGGAGCAGAAAACTGCAGTGTGAGCCCGAAACGTGAGAGCAACGACAGTTTTTCTTCCAGAATTTCGCGGGCGTCTATAGCATCTTTTCTCTCCGACTGTGTCTGTGTAACCAGTCCGCGGCGGTTGGAAGTCGCATAGATAGCCATATTGGAAGGATTGTCCTCAAATGAACCTTCCAGGGCGTTTTTCATGGACTTGTAGTCTTCGTCACCGCTTTCAAAGGATAGATCGTCAATAAACAGAATAAACGGATAACGGGCTTCCCGGATCTGCGCAAACAGTTTTTGAAAATAATCGAATTCGCCTTTATGTACTTCAATAAAACGCAATGGTGTATTCTCAAACAGGAGGGTCAGAGCTTTTACCATAGAAGATTTGCCCGTTCCCATATCACCGTAAAGCAGCGTATTCAGCGCACCGGAACCATTGATCAGAGCCCGGGTATTCTGAATGATTTTTTCCTTCTGTGCTTCACAGCCGACAATTTCGTCCATGGGCTTATACCGTCCGGGAACACAGGGAACCGGTTCTCCGTTTTCGTCCAGTCTGAACAGCTTGGCGCTCGAAAAAACACCCAGCCCTCTGGTTTTGATCATCCCGGTCAGGGCATTCAGGATTTCACGGGCTTTACCCGATTCCAGAGCCCTGGATAACGGTGTCTGCACCTCATAACAGGCTTTTCCAAGCGGATTGAGGGAATCACCGGCTGCTTCGGAAACAGCAGCCCAGTCGGTTTCATACAGTTCTGCCAGGATGTCCATTTCGTGAAGCACTACTTCCGGATGGGTCAGCGGTTCCTCCGATTCCAGCATTTTATTAATCGGATTCTGTTCCAGCATTGCCGCAACCACAGCATGCTGCCAGGGGGTCGGTGCCAGCGGATTGGTGACAGGTTCACCCAGGATTCTTCTCTTAAGCTCGCGATAAAACGGAATCCAGTCTCCGTCGTTGTTTTTCGCATCCATCATATCTGAAAAATCCAGAATGACGGGATTGTAGGCAATATTCTGATAAAAGCAGAGATCTGCAGGTGTTTCTTTGTATACAGTATTCATAAATACATTTTAACACAGAGCTTCTCTGTTATCAGAGAATATATGTACTGATCATCCGGCAGATTTCAGTGAGGTTATTATTGCCCATAAACTCAAATTTTATCTTTCCTGCCGAAGAAAACCAGAGCTCAAGCTCACTGTCCAGATCCAGTACACCGGCGGATTCGATTGAAAAACACTGGACCTTGCTGTAAGGCATTGAGGTTAAATCCACTTTTTTGCCAGTAATCCCCTGGACGTTAGCCGCAATAATCCGCTTATTCGTAAAGACAACACCGTCGCGGAGGGATTTGTAAATCCCGAGCAGTTCCTCATCAGGAATCAGAATCGCATTGACCATGCGCATGAATCCTGCATCTTTTACAGGCATCATTTTCGTAAAGATTGCATTGGTAAAATCTATCATTTATTCTCCCTCGATCTTGATATAAAAACGTCTGGTCCTGGGACCGTCAAATTCACAGAAATAAGGGCTCTGCCAGGTTCCCAGCAGCGGTTTACCGTCGGTAATAATGACTGTTTCACTGACACCGAATAACGACGACTTGAAATGAGCGGCCGAGTTGCCTTCAAAATGCCGGTATTCGGTAAGTTTGGGAAAGAATTTTTCAAGCGCAGTCACAAGATCCTGCCTGACGTAAGGATCTCCGTTCTCATTGATGGTAATCGCCGCTGTTGTATGCGGGCAGTAAATCAATGCTGTACCGTTGTTGACCCCGCTCTGTTCGATCGCTTCGGCCAGCTGCTTGTGAATGGGGATCATTTCTTCTTTTTGTGTCTTCAGGTGATATTCGAATATCATGGCTACCTCCGGAAAGTGTTTCTACTATTACAAATTATATGCGAACTGGATACGAAAAAAACAGGAAATCCCGTCTGCTTTACTGAAAAAAGCAAGAAAAAAAAACGGTTCTCACCGAACCGTTTCAATGCTTTGTTTATAGATTCTTCATGCGTGCTATTACGCGCTCTTCTGTTCTCTTCCGGCTGCGCCCGCTTTCATATCAGCGGTATATTCACGGACATGTTCAGGTGCGTCCTGTTTGTACTGTTCAATGATTCTGACAATCGCAGACCCTGTGATCGCACCATCAGCGGTTTCACAGATTTTTGCTGCCTGTTCCGGTGTAGAAATACCGAAACCGACTGCCGCCGGTATATCTGACGCACTGCGGATTTCCCGGATGATCGACGGAATATCTGTCGTAATTTCACTTCTGACACCGGTAACCCCCATTGAGGAAACCACATATAAAAAGCCATCCGCTTCAGAAGCGATCATGCGAATCCGTTCTTTTGAAGTCGGCGCCACCAGGCTGATCAGACACATGCCTTCCGCTCTGGCCGCCTGTCTGAAGGGCGCGCTTTCTTCAAAGGGCAGGTCGGGGATAATCAGACCATCGCCTCCAGCCTCCTGAAGACTTTTCATGAAACGTTCGGTACCGTACACAAAAACAGGATTGACATAGGTAAGCAGTACAATCGGTACCTGAACACCGTCTTCACGAACTCTGCGGATGATGTCGAAAATACCCTCGGTATTCATCCCCGCATTCAATGCCCGGATATCCGCCTGTTCGATTACCGGACCTTCGGCACAGGGATCAGAAAAAGGCACGCCGATTTCAATCAGATCCGCTCCGCCGTCTTCAAGCGCTTTGATGCAGGCAACCGTGGTATCTGCATCGGGATCTCCGCCTGTCAGAAAGCCGATAAATGCACCGGGTTCAGCAAAAGCTCCGGCTATTCTCTCATTCGTCATAAAGTTCTTCTCCTCTGTATCGTGCAATAGCCGCGACATCCTTGTCTCCGCGTCCGGAAATGTTGATAATGATGTTTTCTTCCGGACTGAAATCACCTGCAATTTTCACAGCATGTGCTACTGCATGCGCACTTTCTATAGCCGGAATAATTCCTTCTGTTTTCGAAAGCAGCTCAAACGCCTGAACCGCTTCATCATCCGTTACCGGGACGTATTCGGCACGTCCCGATGCAGCCAGGCTGGCATGTTCCGGTCCGATACCCGGGTAATCCAGGCCGGCGGAAATCGAATAAACAGGGGCAATCTGACCGGCATCATCCTGACAGAAAAGTGACTTCATTCCGTGGAAAATGCCGACTGAACCGGTTGTGACCGTGGCCGCTGTATAGGGGGTATCGGCACCGCGGCCTGCCGCTTCGCAGCCGATCAGCCTGACACCTTCGTCCGGAATGAAATTATAAAAAGCACCCATGGCATTGGAACCGCCGCCTACACAGGCAATGACGGCTGCTGGCAGCCTGCCTTCCTTTTCGAGGATCTGCTGTCTGGCTTCACGGCTGATCACACTCTGGAAATCGCGTACCATTTCCGGGAACGGCGCCGGGCCCATCACCGATCCAATCAGGTAATGCGTATCTGAAACCCGTCTGGTCCATTCGCGCATGGCTTCATTGACAGCATCCTTGAGCGTGGCTGTACCGGAATCCACCGGGTGTACCTTTGCGCCCAGCAGCTCCATACGGTAAACATTCAGTGCCTGTCGTTTGGTATCTTCACGGCCCATATAGACATCACAGTCCATACCCAGATAAGCCGCGACAGTAGCCGTGGCCACCCCGTGCTGGCCGGCTCCGGTTTCTGCGATGAGCCGGGTTTTCCCGAGCCGCTTTGCCAGCAGCGCCTGTCCCAGAACATTGTTGATTTTATGGGAACCGGTATGATTGAGATCTTCCCGCTTCAAATATATTTTCGCACCGCCCAGTTTATGGGTCAGGCGTTCTGCATAGGTCAAAAGCGAAGGCCGGCCCGCGTATTCATTGAGCATCTTCGTAAGCTCTGCCTGAAATTCAGGATCCTGCTTGTAATAACGGTAGGCGTGCTCAAGCTCGATGACCGCACTCATCAGTGTTTCCGGAATATAACGTCCGCCGAACTCGCCGAAACGTCCCGGATCAAGCGTGTTTTCGCTGATATTTAAAGGTGTTTCCAATTTTGATAATCTCCTGTATTTTAATCGGATCTTTCAGGCCATCCGTTTCTGCCCCGCTGCTCAGATCGTATCCGGCCGGCTTATTTTTATCGGACCGGTTCTCTTTCCGGCAATCCGGATCTGTAAAGTAATTTTCCGCTTCTTCAAGGTTCACAGTATTCAGTCCACCAGCCAGCAGAAACTCCCGCTTTGTGGTGATCTGCTCCCATGAAAAGCCTGTTCCGCTGCCGGGTACCCCGGAATCCAGCAGTACCAGATCTGCTGCCGAATCATTAATCAGGCCAGCCGGCTGAGGCATTCTGAAAGCACGAATGACGTAAATACCGGCCTGCTGAAGGACCCGGATCAGTTCGTTGCTTTCATTACCGTGAAGCTGGACCAGATCGAGTCCTGCTGCAGTTACCGTCCTGATGATTTCATCTGCATCTGCATTGACAAAAACCCCTGCTGCCAGCACATCATCGTACAGCTGCTGTGCAAGCAGCGCAGCCTGTTCCGGCGTAACCCGGCGTCTGCTTTCTGCAAATACGAAACCGGCGATATCGGCTCCTGAATTGACTGCTTCGACATCTTCTGCTCTGCTCAGACCGCATATTTTGATCAGCGGTCTGTTCTTCTCTGCCAGCAGAGCCGCAGTCTGTATCCTCGTTCTGCGTTTTCGTCTGTTGTTTTCTGAACTGTTTTCCTGACAGTTCTCCGCCTGTTGACGCAGGCCTTGTTCAACCCCGCCATCAGCCGGGGCATTCTCATTTCGCGGCTTCTGTTTCATACTGCCTGTGCCAGATCTTCCCGGTTCAGCAGTTCCCCGAGTTCTCCGACAATATCATCCGCCGTCATCAGGCTTTCACCGACCAGAACCGCACCGGCTCCGGCTTCTTCCATCGTCCTGACATCTGCGGGTGTCCTGATTCCAGATTCCGAGACAAAAACAGCACCGCCGGGAATTTCATCGGTAAGCCGTACCGAAGTCTGAAGATCAACCGAAAAATCCGAAAGATCGCGGTTGTTAATGCCGATGACTCTGGCCCCGGCTTCTGCTGCACGTCTGATTTCTCCGGCATTATGGGTTTCCACCAGTGCCGACATCGCCAGAGCGTCCGCAGTCCCGATCATGGTTTTCAGCTCGTCATCTGTCAAAATTCCTGCGATTAACAGTACCGCATCCGCGCCGCAGGCAGCTGCTTCGTAAATCTGATAGGGATCAACCGTAAAATCCTTGCGCAGAACGGGAAGATCGGTGTGGGCACAGACATCCTTGAGAATATCCAGACTGCCCAGAAAATGGTCCGGCTCGGTCAGACAGCTGACGCAGGAAGCGCCGCCTTCTTCATAACGGGACAGGATGTCCAGGTATTCGAATTCTTCCGAAATCAGGCCCTTGCTGGGGGACGCCTTCTTGAGTTCTGCAATAATTCCGGTTCCGGGCTGAGCCAGCGTCTTTTCAAAGATCCAGCCCCTTCCTGCCCGCCGTTTTTCAAGCGATGCAAGGACGGCACGATGCCGGATCTCTTCATCACTGACTGTCTTCCTGGCTGCAGCCACCCGCTGTCCGGATTCTTCTGCAAGTTTTATTAGAATATTCATGCGCTTTTTCTTTCTTCGTTACCCAGCTTTACTGATGTCGCAGAAGCCTGATCCAGTTTTTCAGCTGCCTTACCGGAATCAATAACCGCTTCTGCCATTCTGACTCCTGCTTCGATGGTATCTGCTGCACCTGCCAGCATTAATGCGGCACCTGCATTCATGCAGACGATGTCGCGCTGAGGACCCTGTTTTCCATCAAAAACATCGCGGATGATGCGTGCATTGTCCTGAGCATCTTTTCCCTGGATTTCAGGAAGGCTGCAGCGCTGATATCCGAAATCCTCCGGTCTGATTGTCAGGCGTGTCAGTTTTTCTCCTTCGATCAGGCAGGCGCTGGTGTCTGCAGTATTGGAAATTTCATCAAGGCCGTCACAGCCATGAACGACAAGTCCGTGTGTAACGCCGAGCTTCTGCAGTGCTTCTGCCATGGGCATGATCAGTTCTTCGGAATAGACACCCAGCAGCTGACGGGTGGCACCGGCCGGATTGGCAAGAGGTCCCAGAATATTGAACACAGTCGGTACCGCCAGCTGTTTTCTGACACCGGCTGCATTTTTCATTGCCTTGTGATAAACCGGAGCAAACATGAAGCAGAAACCTGTCTGATTGAGCATCTGGCTGTTTTCTTCTGCACCCAGGGTTATGTCGAACCCGAGCGCTTCCAGACAGTCGGCTGCGCCTGACCGGGATGAAACGCTGCGATTGCCATGCTTGGCCGCTTTTACGCCGGCTGCTGCGCAGACAATGGCGCTTGCTGTCGATATATTAAAGGTTCCGGTACGATCTCCTCCGGTCCCGACAATTTCAAGTGTTTCACCCGCTGTATTCAATGGAACAGCACAGCTTCTCATGACATCGGCACAAGCCGCAATTTCCGATGGTGTTTCACCCTTGATGGATAAGGCTGTCAGAAAAGCCGCAGTCTGGGCTTCGGTGGCCTGCCCCTCCATGATTTCTGAAAAAGCTTTCTTTGCTTCTGTATCATCCAGATTTTTGCCTGCTATTAAATCCTTTAAAGCTGCTACTACATTTGATTCCATTTTCTGTCTCCGTTGTTCACCGTCTGTCGGCGTATGCTCTGTATGTTTATCTGCTGTCTGTCCGTTTAAAGCACTGTTATCTGCTATATGATGATCTGACGTCTTATTCTCTGCGCCGCTTTTGCCTGCGGCTTCATTAACCGCGATGTTTCCATTTGCCTGTCTGCTGCATTCCGTCTGACTTTTATTCATACTGACTATATTCAGAAAATTTTCAAGAATTTGCGCACCCTTTGGTGTCAGGATGGATTCGGGATGAAACTGCAGTCCGTATACCGGATAATCCTGATGTTCAATCCCCATTATTTCGCCATCTTCGTCGGCAATGACCTTCAGGCATTCAGGAAGCTTTGCCGGTTCCGCTTCCAGTGAATGGTAGCGCGCACCTTCGATCACTTCCGGGAGACCGTCAAACAGAACTGACTGATGCAGCCGGATCTGTCCTGCTTTTCCGTGCATCAGATGTACTGCCTTGATTGTGTTTCCGCCAAACACTTCGTTAATTGCCTGATGACCCAGGCAGATTCCCAGGACCGGGCAGATACCGGTAAAATGACGGATCATTTCTTTTGAAACACCTGCCTGTGAAGGTCTTCCGGGTCCGGGGGAAATCACCAGACCGTCCGGATGCATGGCTTCGAGTTCGTCAGGACTGATCCTGTCGTTTCTGAACACCTGGATTTCAGCTCCGGTTTCTGCCAGCATCTGGACAAGATTATAAGTAAAGCTGTCGTAATTATCGATTACCGCTATCATGATACAGCCTCCATCGCACTGAGAACTGCCTGTGCTTTATGTCTGGTTTCCATATATTCTGTCTGCGGATCGCTGTCTGCCACGACACCGCCGCCTGACTGGATAATAACCGACTGATTCTTTCTGAATGCTGTCCGGATCGCGATACACATATCCATGTTGCCGTTGGTTCCAATGTAACCGGCACTGCCTCCGTAAAGACCGCGTTTTTCGTCTTCCAGCTCTTCGATAATTTCACAGGCTCTGATCTTCGGGGCACCAGACAGGGTTCCGGCCGGCAGTAGTGAAGACAGGGCATCCATTGAAGTCATTCCATCTTTAATCTGCCCGGTAACACCAGTGCACAAATGCATTACGTTGCGGAACTTTCTGATATTCAGATAATCGCGAACCCGCACACTGCCGGTACAGGCGATTTTACCAATGTCATTCCGTGCCAGATCGACCAGCATATTGTGTTCTGCCAGTTCTTTGGGATCTTCCAGCAGTTCTGCTTCCAGTTCATGGTCCTGCTGTTCGTCTTTTCCTCTTGGCCGGGTACCGGCAATGGGAACGGTCAGAAGCTGTGAACCTGTTTTCCTGAGCAGCGTTTCCGGTGAAGATCCTGCCGCTTCAAAATCTCCGAAGTTCAGGTAATACATATATGGTGACGGGTTGCTCTGACGCAGCTGTTCATATACAGGAAACAGCGAACATCCTTTTTCGGCAGCCGCCCTCATTCTGTTAGACGGTACCACCTGGAAAATATCACCTTCGCGAATATAGGCTTTGGCCTGTTCCACTTTACTGCTGTAGGCTTCACAGCTCAGTCCGGTGTGGACGGGACCGGTTAATGTTCGCAAGCCGTCATCTTCCCGATTTTCCATGATCCGTGAATAACTGTCATTTAAAAGCGAAACTGCCTGCCCGTAGCTACCTTCCGGAATGTCTGCCGGAACTGCAGTCATGATATAGAGCTTTTCAAAAACCCTGTCAAAAGCATAAACCGTTTTGAAAAACATCAGGTCGGCATCGTTGAATTCATCCGGATTTGGATTGTTCATCTTTAAAACCGGTTCGCTGTACTTGTAGAAGTCATAAGCGAAGGCACCGGCAAATCCGCCGGTAAAAGGAGGAAGACCCGGGAGATCCGGGCTCTTGTTTTCTTCGAGAATGCTGTCAATCAGCGAAGCAGGATCTTCACATTCAATTTCCTTCTGTTGTTCTTTCCCGCTGATTACTGCTTTTCCGTTTAAGATCCGGAGCGTCATTTCCGGGTCGCTTCCGAGATAGGAAAAACGACCATTGAGCATTTTGTCGGTACAGTCTGCAGATTCCAGCAGAAAGACCGGTTTGGTCGTTCCCAGGCGTCTGGCTGCTTCACTTGCTGAGAAATCTGGTAATTCTGTTTCCAGAATAACCGGTACCGTTTGATATCCGCGTCCCAGTTCTTTTGTTTGTTGTTCGTTATACAGGATTTTCATTTTCTCTCCGTTTTAACTGAATTCAGATACTGCATGAATCTGTCTTGATATCAGGCAATAAAAAAACCCGCCCTTTATTCAGAAATAAAGGACGAGTTATGATTTCAGTCTCACCGGATCAAAAAGATCCGAAAACCCGCGTTGCCACCTTTTTTCGTACTTAAATAGTACGCACTCTGCAGCAGTCTATCAACTGCCTCTTCTGTAACGCTGAAGCCGCGTCGTGGAGTAATAGGGAAATTCCCGTTCACCACGCCCTCGGTGATCCATTTGACACACTGCGTTCGGTCCGGTTCTCATCATCCCGGTCTCTCTGTACGTGCACGTTATGCCGTTATCTTCACCTCACTGGTTTGTAGGGCTGTATTCGGTTGTCGTATTGCTTGGTTATTAGTTTAGCACTCCAAACAGTTCTGTCAAGTATTATATTACGTACATACTAGACAGAAAACAGTTTTATGCTGCTTATGCGCGCGGATTACCCTGGTTAATCAGTCCGGTGCTTGAATCAACACGAATCAGTGCACCATCTTTAATAGCATCCAGAACGCCGGTAGCGCCTACTACAACCGGAATTTCAGTCAGGTCAACAAGGAAATGCTTGCTGGCTTCTGCATCCAGTTCAGTTACGACTGCAGCCGCTTCTTCTGCGAGATAAGCATTGCCGGGTGTCAGTTTCTGGACAACAAGGATATCCCCTTCGTGAAAATTAGCGGTTTTCCCTTCGCCTACAACACGGGCAATTCCCTGGACACTTGCGCTTTTTCCGCTTCCGATGCCCTTGATAATGGCATCTCCGACTGTATGAACACGGATCATGTTGGTTACGCTGGTTGCTCCGACAGGGATACCAGCCGCAATGACAATCCGTTCACCCGGGTGCAGCCATCCGGCTGTAACAGCTGTTTTAACAGATTCTGAAACCAGAGTATCGGAATCGCTCATTTCTACAACATACAGTCCGTAAACGCCCCAGGACAGGCAGAGCTGACGGATTGTCTGCATCTTGTAGGAGGTTGCCAGAATAATGGCATCCGGGCGGAATTTAGACAGTGCACGGGCAGTATTACCACTCGAAGTAGCCGCAATGATCGCTTTGGTTTCCAGATTTGCTGAAATTCCGACGGTAGCTTCACAGACTGCATTGGTAACAGTCTTTGTATGTTCACGCAGGCGTCTTCTGAGTTTGAATTCATCAGAAACTTCCGCAACACTAACGATGTTGGCCATGGTATGAACTGTCAGAGCCGGATATTCGCCTGCTGCGGATTCGCCGGAAAGCATAACTGCATCTGTTCCATCGAATACTGCGTTGGCAACGTCGGCAACTTCTGCACGGGTCGGACGCGGATTACGAATCATGGAATCGAGCATCTGTGTTGCTGTAATAACAGGCTTGCCGATCTTGTTGCATTTATGAATGATGTCCTTCTGGATCAGCGGGACTTCTTCTGCAGGAACTTCGACGCCAAGGTCACCGCGGGCAACCATAATACCGTCAGATGCATCAATGATCTTATCGATATTATCGACGCCTTCCTGAGATTCGATCTTTGAGATAATCTTGATCCCGCCGCCGCCGTTGTTATCAAGGATATGACGGATCGCGATAACGTCCTGAGACTTTCTGATAAAGGAAGCAGCAACAAAGTCGATTCCCTGTTCAATACCGAAAAGCAAGTCGGATTCATCTTTTTCAGTCAGTCCCGGAAGGGAAATAGATACATTCGGTACATTAATGCTCTTACGTTCTCCGAGAACACCTTCATTGGTGACAACGCAGTGAATCTGATTGCCTTCAATGCTGTCAACGCCAAGGCCGATCAGACCATCGTCGATCAGAACAATATCACCGACAGAAATATCCTGGGGCAGCTTGTCATGAGATACCGAAACAATTGTATTGTCACCGACAATATCGTCAGTGGTCAGTGTAAATTCCTGACCCTTTTTCAGTTCGACCTTCTGTCCGTCCTTCAGCAGTCCGGTACGGATTTCAGGTCCCTTGGTATCCAGCATAATTGCGATCGGGACATTCATTTCCTGACGGGCCTGCTTAACCAGTTCAATTCTGGCTTTATGTTCTTCGTGATCGCCATGAGAGAAATTCAGTCTTGCAACATTCATTCCTTCTTCGATCATGGATTTGATAATGCTTAATTTGCTGCTGGCCGGTCCCAGAGTACATACAATTTTTGTTCTTTTCATTCCTATCCTCAACTATTCACTCATATTACACCCCTCCCCCGTATCTGATTGTATGTTTTTTAACAAACACACGTTGTCAGATACCAGGCAGGGTATCCGTACTGACTGTATTCCCAGAAACATGAAAAAAGATACGCAGGGCGTATCTTTTTTTATTCTGTTTGTTTATTTGGCAAGAATCTTCATGATGTCGTACATTTCTTCATTGAAGACCTTCGGTGCTGCCAGAGCGTCTTCAATAGGCATGGCGATATATTCACCCTTCTGCTGTACAATAACGGTGTTCAAATTGCCCTGTTCAATCGCTTCAACAGCTTTATAGCCCATATAGCTGGCGAGGTTCCGGTCAAAATGGGTCGGTGAACCACCACGCTGGATATAACCAAGGTTGGTTCCTTTGGTTGTAACCTGTGTCAGTTCTTCAAAACGCTTGAGGTAATCTCTATACGAACCACAGCCTTCTGCAAGCATGACAATAGAATGCAGATGACCGCGGTCTCTGCCGTGAAGCAGTTCCGCACAGATTTCTTCAAGATTATTTTCTTTTTCCGGGATGATCAGCGCTTCTGCAGCACTTGCAAAACCGGAATACAGGGCGATATCCCCGCAGGAACGTCCCATGACCTGAACAATATTGATTCTGTTATGTGAAAAAGTAGTATCCCTGATCTTGCTGATCGCGTCGATAGCAGTGGATACAGCTGTATCAAAACCAATTGTATAATCCGAAGCACCAAAGTCATTGTCTATGGTTCCCGGCATACCCACAACTTTTACACCTAGACGTGTAAGCATGAGAGCCCCTGTCAGGGAGCCGTCCCCGCCGATTACGATCAGTGTATCAATGTGATATTCTTCCAGAATTTCCGTAGCCCGCTTTAATCCGGCGGAAGTCGGGAAAAATTCACTTCTGGAGGTACGGAGGATCGTGCCGCCTGTTCCCAGGATTTCCGCAACCATATTGGAATTCATTGGCTGGAAGTCTTTGTCCAGAAGGCCTGCATAACCGCGGTTGATTCCGTAGACTTCATATCCGAGGTCCAGCGCAGTTCTGACCGAAGCTCTGATGGCAGCGTTCATTCCAGGCGCATCGCCCCCGCTGGTCAGTATCCCAATACGTTTCTTTTCTCCCATTTATATTACCTCCACACTATTTTTGCCCAGATAAACTTCAAGGCCGTGTATCAAATCATTGTTAATCGCAACGCTGAGCTTTTCAGCCGCTTTAAAGCGTTTATTCTCTCTCTCAAAATATAATATCACAGGGCTTTGTCCCGGAAAACTGCTGAGTATTTTTTTTATCGGTTCAAGGAGAGTTTTTTGTGATAAATCTGCAAAATGAAGGACCAGAGTCCCTGATTCCGTTAATTTATAACCATTATTTTCATCTTCACGGACAATATTTTTCGTTTTGATGCTGTTTTGGTTCTCAATATGGCTACTCCCGCCACTGTTCTTTTTTTCCTTCATCCGCTCAGTCAGATCAGAAAGAGTCTGCATGCGTTCCACACAGACAGAAACGTTCATTTCTTCGTCGTAACAGATCTTTCCCCGGACTACAGCCGGTGTGTCCTCTTTGAGCATACGCCGGAATTTCTCATAATAACGTGGAAAAACAACCAGATCGATACCGCCATAGACATCTTCCAGTCTGGCAAATGCCATAAGATCCTTGTTGCGGGTAAGCTGAGTCCGGGTCGATTTCACCAGACCGCCCACTGTCACCTGACTCTGATCTTTAACGCGGGCACTCAGATCTTCGTAGGAATCACAGACAGAAAAATTAAAATCAGTCATTTTTTCCAGTATGTCTCTGTACTTGTTAAGAGGATGACCGGATATATAAATCCCCGTTACTTCCTTTTCCATAGCAAGAATGGTATCTTCGGAGGCCGGTGGTATATTGGGAAAATTCTCTTCACGCAGCCTGCTGTGTTCCTCCGGGGCCGCCAGATCGAGCAGATTGATCTGACCGCTCAGATTATCCTTCTTCTGCCGCTGAACCTGCGTAAGAATGGATTCCGCGCCGGCCAGCATCCGTTCTCTGGGGATTCCGGTATAATCAAAGCCGCCGCATTTAATCAGATTCAGAATACAGCGTTTATTCAGTCCCTGGCCTTCAACCGTTTCACAAAAATCAGTGAAGCGGACAAAGGGGCCGTGTTTTTCACGTGCTTTGACAATTTCGTCAATCATCCCCTGCCCGACACCCTTGACAGCGCCCAGTCCAAACAGAACAGCGCCGTCTGAAACTGTAAAACGAGCCTCCGATTTATTGACATCCGGAGGAAGAACACGGATTCCCTTGCGGCTGCATTCGTCAATGTATCTGGAAATTTTCTTATCCTGATCCATGACTGAACTCATCAGAGCTGCCATAAATTCCTTCGGATAATAATACTTGAGCCATGCAGTCTGACAGGCAATGACCGCATAGGCGGCTGCATGTGATTTATTAAAGGCATATTTGGCAAAATCCTTCATGTCATTCCAGATCTGCCGGGCTGTGTTTTCCGGAATTCCCCGGGCAATACATCCATCAACAACCGTATTTCCCTGAGCGTCTTTCTCTCCGTATATAAAGACTTCGCCTTCATGGTCCATTACATCTGACTTCTTCTTGGACATTGCCCGGCGGACCAGATCCGAACGACCCATCGAAAAGCCAGCCAGATCGCGAAAAATCTGCATGACCTGTTCCTGGTAAACCATACAGCCGTAGGTAACACTCAGCACAGGCCTCAGGGACTCGTGAAGATACGTGATCTTATCCGGATTTTTTTTATTTTTGATATATTTGGGAATCTGATCCATCGGCCCCGGGCGGTAGAGTGAAATGCCGGCTATGATGTCTTCAAAGCACTCGGGTCTGAGATCTTTCATAAAAGAAATGATTCCGGATGATTCCAGCTGAAAAATACCCCCGCAGTCTCCTTCGGAGATGATCTCGTAGATATGGGGATCCGAAAGATCCAGATGATCGATATCTACCCGGTTACCAGTTGTTTTTTCGATATTGTCTACTGCATCGCGGATGACAGTGAGCGTCCGCAGTCCCAGGAAGTCCATCTTGATCAGTCCCTGGGATTCAAGCAGCCCCATCGTATACTGGGTGGTAATCGATTCTCCGGTCCGGTACAGTGGAACATACTCGATGAGCGGACGGTCGCTGATTACAACACCTGCTGCGTGCGTACTCGCATGACGGGCCATCCCTTCCACTGATCTGGCAAAGCCAAGTATCTTCCGGATCTCCTGATCACTCTCCGCCATCGCCTTCAGGTCTTTATTTTCTTCCAGGGCCTCGTCAATGGTGACATTATGCCCGGGGTGCATCGGTATTTCCTTGGCCAGCCTGTCCGCTGTGTTGTAGTCCACATCAAGCGCTCTCGACACATCCCGGATAGCTCCCCGGGCAGCCATGGTTCCGAATGTTATAATCTGGGCAACGTGGTCACTTCCGTATTTTCTGGTGACGTAGTCAATAACTTCCTGGCGGCGTTCATAACAGAAATCACAGTCAATATCCGGCATTGTGTAACGTTCCGGATTCAGGAAACGCTCGAACAGCAGATTGTATTTAAGCGGATCCAGTGTCGTGATATCCAAAGAATAGGCAACAAGAGAACCCGCAGCAGAACCACGTCCAGGTCCGACCTTAATGCCGTTTGTCTTGGCGAAATGGATAAAATCCCACACCACGAGAAAGTAATTATCGAATCCCATACTGTGGATGGTATCAAGCTCATGATGCAGACGTTCCTCGATCGCAGGGGTGATCACCGGATAGCGCTGGGCAAGGCCTTCGCGGCAGAGCGCCTCCAGGTATTCGCCGGAATCCGCATACTGCTCCGGAATTTCAAATTCCGGCATATGGTTGGTGCCTTCTTCAAAAGTGACCTTGCAGCGCCGGGCAATCTCCATGGTGTTTTCAGCTGCACCGGAAAAATCCGCGAATTCACGGATCATGACGTCTGATTCTTTCAGACTGTAATCTCCGTGATAACGCATGCGGTTCTCATCGGTGACTCTGGCTCCGGTCTGAATACAGACCAGAACATCATGAGCCTGGGCATCCGAAGAACGAACATAGTGAACGTCATTGGTTGCCACCAGTCCGATTCCCGTCTTCTCCGATATTTTTCTCAAACCGTCCCGGACTGCCGCTTCTTCCTGGATGCGGTGATCCTGTATCTCCAGGTAAAAATTACCTTTACCGAAAATATCCTGATATTCAAGCGCGAGATCTTCTGCCTTCTGCATATCTCCCGATAAAACAGCCTGAGGTATTTCACCGGCCAGACAGGCCGAAAGAGCAATCAGTCCTTCACTGTTTGCACGCAGAAAGTCATGATCAACACGGGGTTTATAATAAAATCCATCCACGTAACCAGCGCTGACAATCTTCATCAGATTCTTATAACCGGTGTTGTTCTGTGCCAGCAGAACCAGATGAGCTGCTCGTTTCTGATTGGGACTTTCGTCCTTCATATCACCCGGTGAAACATATATTTCAGATCCGATAATCGGATTGATGCCCTGGCTGACACATTCACGGTAAAAATCCACAGCACCGAACATAACACCGTGATCGGTCAGAGCCAGTGCTTCGGCTCCCTGTTCTTTTGCGGTTTTAACCAGATCGGGAATTCTTCCGAAACCGTCAAGAAGAGAATATTCACTATGTACATGCAGGTGTGTAAATTTACTCATAATACGCTTTCTTTTCTGTCCGCCACTTCCGGCGGATTCTTGATTCTGTCCATTATACCATCAATTACAGGCCGTATAATGATGGCCGGCTCTGTAATCGAGCGCAGGGTTTACCCCGGCAGGAAGGATTCAGAAATCACGAAAAGAACAAGCCAAACCGGCCCCGGACAGTTTCGGACCGGGCTTGAATTTTCCGGAAATACAAAAGCAGGAAGATCCATAATTTCCGGATCTTCCTGCTTTTTATTCTCTGCTCAGAATGATAAAGTTATTTGTTTCTACTTAACGCCTGCCCAGGCAGAAATAACCATACGCTGAACTTCTGAAGTTCCTTCATAGATTTCTGTGATCTTGGCATCACGCATCATACGTTCTACCGGATAATCACGGGTAAAGCCGTATCCGCCAAAGAGCTGAACCGCTTCCGTGGTAACGTCTCTTGCGGTTTCCGAGGCAACAAGTTTTGCCATAGCCGCCAGATTGCTATAAGGCTTTCCGGCATCCTTGGCGCAGGCTGCCTGATAAACAAGCAGACGTGCTGCTTCCACTTTAGCGATCAGGTTGGCAATCTGGAACTGCGTATTCTGGTATGAAGAAATAGTTCTTCCAAACTGTTTTCTCTGCTTTGTATATTCGATAGCTGCTTCCAGAGCGCCTTCTGCAATTCCCAGAGCCTGTGAAGCGATTCCGATACGTCCGCCATCCAGGGTCTTCATGGCAATCTTGAAGCCTTCACCTTCTTTACCCAGCATGTTTTCTGCCGGAACTCTGCAGTCTTTGAAGATCAGTTCGCTGGTTGCCGAACCGCGGATACCCATTTTGTCGAGTTTCTTCCCAATCGTAAATCCCGGTGTGCCCGCTTCCACGATAAAAGCTGTAATCCCGTGATTACCTTTTTCCGGATCGGTCATCGTAAAGATGACATAGGTATCTGCTTCCCCGCCGTTGGTGATGAAAATCTTGCTTCCGTTGAGGATATAATCGTCTCCGTCTTTTACAGCCAGCGTCTGCTGACCGGAGGCATCCGTTCCGGCATTCGGTTCTGTCAGTCCGAAAGCACCCAGTTTTTCGCCGGAAGCCAGCGGTTTCAGATATTTCTGTTTCTGTTCTTCAGTACCGAAGGCATAGATCGGGAAACTGCCGAGTGAGGTATGTGCTGAAACAATAACACCTGTGGTACCGCAGACCTTGGAAAGTTCTTCCACACACATTGCATAGGCCAGATTGTCCAGTCCGGTTCCGCCGTATTTTTCAGGGAATGGGATTCCCAGCATGCCATTGGCTGCCATCTTCGGAATATTTTCACGCGGGAAACGTTCGTTTTCGTCTATTTCCTTTGCAATTGGAGCGACTTCTGATTTTGCAAAATCGCTGAAAAGTTTTCTCAGCTCCTGATGGGCCTGATCCAGTTCAAAATTCATACCTTCCTCCTCTGCTGCAGTTTCTTCAGTTCCCTTTTTCATTGCCGAAAGATCAAAGTTAACGGCAGATTCCGTTTTGATCTTTGTTTCTGTCTTTTTCCGCTGAACCGCGGCCTTTTCGGCATTCTGTCCGGGAGTGAAATAATCTTTATCCGATACATTGCGTTCGCCGGGAGCTGACAGACCCCGTTTTTCTCTTATTTTGCTGATAAGCGGCGGCAGTACATCGTACAAATCGCCAACGATTCCGTAATTGGCAATCTTAAAAATCGGAGCTGCCGGATCTGTATTAATCGCAATAATCATGCGGGAATCTTTCATGCCGAGCGTATGCTGAATAGCTCCGGATATTCCGCAGGCAATGTACAGCTTCGGTTTAACTTTTCTGCCTGTGACACCAACCTGATGCGCTTTTTCAATCCATCCGTCTTCGACAGTCGGCTTTGAAGCACCGACGGCACCGCCCAGTGCATCCGCCAGTTCGCGGATCAGATCAAATCCTTCTTTCCTGCCTAGCCCGCGTCCTCCTGAAACGATAATTTCTGCATCATCAAGCGAATCAATGATTTCAGAAGCTTCCTGAGCTGATTCCAGAATTTTCACGCCGGACTGCGGCAGATCATCGATGACTTCTGTTTCAATTTCACATTCTTTTGCAGGGACTTCACCGGCCTGGAATACTCCGGGTCTGAATGTTGCTACTGCAGGCATGGTTGTCGTTTCAATACGACAGTATGCTTTGCCGTCATATGCCGGACGGATAAACTGAGCAGCTCCGTCTTTATTTTCGATATCGGTACAATCCGCAGCAATCCCGAGGTCATTCATCGTACAGTAGCGTCCAAGGACATCGCGCCCTGATTCATCAGCTTCTGAAACGACCATGTCAGGCTTTTCTTCTTCGATAATGGTCGATAGCGCAGCGGCAGCTGTCAGACTGTCCCGCCCGTCACGATAGCGGGTATCGATTACAAGAACCCTGTGGGCACCGCTGTTTTTCAGTCTTTCTTCCTCATCCAGATCGGGATTTCCGATGTAGACTTCTATAATCTCCGATTCCGGAAATACACGGGCCAGTTTTCCCGGAAGTACCGGCTGTTTGTCAGATGCCGTGTAAACAATTATCTTATTAATTTTCTGTACAGTCATTTTCGTCACCTCAGACCAGCTTTGCAGCTTCAATAAAGCTCATAATCTTTGAAGCAGCATCATCCGGATCTTTTGTTTCGATGATTTCACCGACAGGCAGTACTTCAGGTGCAAAAACATCGACAACTGCCGTAGCCGATCCATTCAAACCCGTTTGATCTGCTGCAAGACCCAGCGCAGCAGCATCCAGTCTTGTGATTTCAGTTTTTGCCGCCTTCATTTTACTCTTGATTGTCGCTTTTCTGGGCTCATTGGCCTGCAGGCAGACCGTCATCAGAACCGGCAGCGGTGTTTCAACGATTTCATAACCGTTGGTCACTTCACGTCTTGCTGTAGCTGTTCCCGCTTCTGGATCTGCCGCAGCCTGTCTGACAGCTGAAACAAGAGGTAAATTCAATCTCTGTGCCAGTGCCGGTCCAACTTGTCCGGTATCTCCATCGGCAGCTTTTCGGCCCGTGAAAACCATGTCGTAAGGTCCTGTTTTTTTGATGGCTTCGGCCAGGATTCTGGCTGTAGCCAGTGTGTCGGATCCGGCAAACTGACAGTCACCCACCAGGACAGCCTGATCCGCGCCCATTTCCAGACATTCCCGGAGAGCGTCCTGTGCTCCGTCAGGTCCCATGGTCAGAACTGTTACTTCGTCAGCAAGTTTCAATGCTTCTTCCAGCGCGTTTTTATCTGCCGGATTGATCTCCGATGGCACTCCATCTCGAAGCATCCTGTTGGTACCGGCTTCCAGACCGATATCAGAAACAGTCGGTATCTGCTTGATGCATACTGCTGCTTTCATGCAGTCTCCTTTCCCCCGTTTACCCGGGCCGCTGATATTCCGACGATTTCGACTTATCAGCGCAATCTATTCCTAACCATTACGGTTATTATTTCTTTGTCTATTCTAACACTTTTAGAGCAAACTGAAAACGCTCTACTGAATAATTATAAACGTTATCATTCAAAATTTACGTATATAAACAAAAAAACTTTCGAACCGGATGGATAAATCCGATTCGAAAGTCTCTGATAATACTGTGTTTTGATTTCATATTAAAATTTCGGTTCAGTCTTGGATCTGGCCAGGACTTCGGAGATCCGCTTGATATCGCTGCCGACCGAGGCTTCAACGGCTGCAAAAAGTGCCCCTTCCACCAGTGGCGCATCCATAATCTTAATCAGTTCCGGATTGTCGGAAAGTTCAATGGCCATCTCGGACGTCATGACAGCAGAGCCCAGATCCACCAGCAGAATAACACCGGCAGGACTCATTACAGCATCAATCGCTTCACGAATCGCTGCAAGATCTGTACCGATATTGCCGTCCGGCAGTCCCCCTGTAGCAGCAATGCGCGCATCCGGAGCCATTTCAAGAGCCAGGTCTACAACACCCTGTGCTATTTTGGGACTGTGGGATACGATAACGATGCCGACCGTATCGCCGGCATCAGACTCCCCCGGCGCACCGCCGGCAGCTTCTGTCAGTGCATCAATCATAAAGGAGACTGATGTGGCACCCGGATCCTGGAATCCAATGCTTCTTTCACCCAGATAACTGGCGCGGCCCTTGGTTGCCTTGATGGTCTTGGTGAATTCAACACCGTTCCATGCTGCCTGATCTGCTTTCTTCAATGCTTCTGCAGTGTTGTCTCCGTCTGCAGCCGCTTTGGCAAATGCTTCCCTTGCCGGCATAAGCGCATCCAGCATGGTCTTTTCGCCCTGGACAGCCTTACCGCGTGTCTGAATGCCGCCGATCATAGCATCGAAAATTGCAGTAACATCATCATTTGACAGTTGATCAAGGCCCTTTGCCGCTGCTCCTGCCTTCATGAATGCTGTTCCATACAGTGGTCCCGAAGCACCTCCGACGGTTGATACAAGTGTCATGCCTACAGCCTTGAGGATATCGGCAATGCTCTTGTCTTCAAAGGACGGCTTCTTTTCTTCTACAGCCGCCATTCCCCGGTCCATGTTAATGCCATGGTCACCGTCACCGATATGCTGGTCATATTCAGTCAGTTCCTGTTTGTGTTCATGCATTCTATCCGCAAAACCGTCTACGAAAACGAGAATCTGGTCTTTTGTTATACTCATTTGTTTCACTCCTTAAAAAATGGCAGACAGATCAATCTGCCTGCCACCATTTTAACATAGCCGGACCGTGTTTATCTTGTATCCGGTTTTATCCGGTTTTCTGCTTTTTAAACAAATGAATCCGCTCAATCAGACAACTGTCATCGCCGGTGTGTCGGCGGGTGCGTCAAGCAGTTCTTTGAGTTCATCATCCAGTTCCAGTAATGACAGAGAAGCGCCTGCCTGGTCAATGGAAGTCATGAAATTGCCGAGCAGTGTCTTATATACATGGATTCCCTTGTCTGCCAGTACCTTATGAGCATGGTTGGAAAGAATAAGCAGTTCCATTTCCGGTGTAGCACCTGATCCGTTTACCATCAGCGCAACATCTTTTCCGGTATAATCCTTATCCTTGAGAATGTGTTCAAGCAGTTCATCGACGATCGCATCAGCCGGTTTGATCTTTTCTGTTTTAACACCCGGTTCACCGTGGATACCGATTCCCATTTCCATTTCATCTTCCGCAAGTGTATAACCCGGTGTTCCTGCTGCCGGTACCGTTGACGGCTTGATCGCCACGCCCATGGTGCGGACATTGTCGATAACCTTCTGTGCAACAGCCTGGACGTCTTTCAGATCTGCGCCCTGTTCGGCTTTCGCGCCTGCACATTTGTGAACAAAAATCGTTCCGGCTACACCGCGGCGTCCGATTGTATACAGAGAATCTTCCACGGCAACATCATCCTGCGTGACAACCTGAACAACGTCAATATCTTCGTCCCTGGCCATATCTGCAGCCATTTCAAAGTTCATGACATCTCCGGTATAATTCTTGATAACCAGCAGAACACCTTTGCCTGCATCGACTTCTTTAATAGCAGCCAGAATCTGGTCCGGAGTCGGTGATGTATAAATTGCTCCTGCACAGGCTGCATCCAGCATTCCCTTTCCTACATAACCGGCGTGTGTCGGTTCATGCCCCGATCCACCTCCGCTTACAAGAGCAACCTTGTCCTTCTTTTTATCTGCTCTTACGATAACATCAAGCCCATCCATGCGTTTTACATACTGCGGATACGTAGCCGCCATCCCGTCCAGCATTTCTGTTTCAACATTAGCAACATCATTGATAAACTTTTTCATCGTGTTCCCCCGTTGTATTTGATACTTTTATTATAATAAACTGCGGGATTCAGTATTGCCTGTATTTATGAAACTTTTTCTCTATAGACGTATAATTATTTGCTATATTTTTCTCTTCTGCAAAGAATTCAACAATTTCCCGGAACGAACCCATCTGTCCGGTTTCCCGGTTCTATGTAATTTTTGCAAAAGATACAATATTTAAAAACCTCTGTTTATTCAGTATATTATTACCTGAGCAAAAACCTCTGCAGACATCTTTTATTCGTTTTTTGAGGTTTTTTTAGACAAGAAGTGGCCTGTATCTTGACTTATTTCTTTTTAGCAACACAGCGTGTATTTTATGTCTCTTAATTTTTTGTTAATTATTTAACCTGATTTTTTGCCTGATACTGTTTACATGAAACCCTGACTGTGCTAATCTGAACTTAACAAAATAAGACAGCGAGATAATGGCTGGCTTACATATACAGGAGACAAGGAGATCCGCAGGTATGAACACGTACGTAAATTGATGTTGTAGGGGATTACAATTCAATACGTACGAGGGTGTACGACTGCGGTTTTTTAATACTCCTTGTGAAAACGCTTCACTCAGGTCAGTCCTGCACTGTTTTCATTCATTAATACCGCAGAACTGGGGGGGCCCTGAGTGAAACACTGTATATTTAAGAGAGTCGTTTGATAGCAGTCCTGTTTAAAAATTAGGGGGGTTTAGTTTAATGGCTAAATACATTCTGGCTTTAGACTCAGGTACAACCAGCAACAGAGCGATCCTTTTCAATCACGAATCAGAAATCGTGGCAGTTGCACAGAAGGAATTTGAACAGCACTATCCGAATCCGGGCTGGGTAGAACATGACCCGATGGAAATCTGGGCTACTCAGAGTGGTGTTGCTCTGGAAGTTATGACCAAGGCTGATGCGAAGCCGGAAGACATCGCAGCAATCGGTATCACCAACCAGCGTGAAACAACCATTATCTGGGACCGCAAAACCGGCGAACCTGTTTACAACGCTATCGTCTGGCAATGCCGTCGTACAGCTAACTACGCTGATATTCTGAATGCCCGTGAAGGACTTGCAGAATATACACAGGAAAATACCGGTCTTGTACTTGACCCGTATTTCTCGGCTACAAAGATGGCCTGGATCCTGGACAATGTTCCGGGCGTCCGTGAAAGAGCCAACAAGGGAGAACTTGCTTTCGGTACTGTAGACTGCTGGCTGGTCTGGAAGCTTACCAATGGTAAGGTTCATGTAACAGACTATTCAAACGCTTCCCGTACAATGCTCTTTAATATCAAGACATTGCAGTGGGATGAAAGAATGCTCAAAGAACTGGATATTCCGAGATCACTTCTTCCTGAAGTTAAACCGTCATCATGTATTTATGGTTACACCGAACTCTTCGGTGGCAAGATTCCGATCGCCGGTATGGCTGGTGACCAGCAGGCTGCTCTGTTCGGACAGGCTTGCTTCCATCCCGGAGATGCAAAGAACACCTACGGAACAGGCGCTTTCCTGCTCATGAACACAGGCAAGGATAAACCTCTTTCCAAGAACGGTCTGGTTACAACAATTGCATGGGGCCTCAAAGAAGGCGTCGTAGACTACGCACTCGAAGGATCAATCTTCGTCGCAGGTGCTGCAATCCAGTGGCTGCGTGATGAACTGCGTCTGGTCGATACCTCACCGGATTCCGAACATTTCGCCAAGAAAGTTCCGGATACCAATGACTGCTACGTCGTTCCTGCTTTCACAGGTCTGGGCGCTCCGTACTGGGATGCTTATGCTCGTGGCGCAATTGTCGGTCTGACACGTGGCGTTAACAAAAACCATATTATCCGTGCAACACTTGAATCTCTTGCTTATCAGACAAAAGATGTTCTGGATGCAATGGAAAAAGATTCCGGTATCAAGCTTGCAGCTCTGAAGGTCGATGGCGGCGCTTCCCAGAATAACTTCCTGATGCAGTTCCAGGCAGATATTCTCGGTGTTCCGGTTGACAGACCGGTTGTAGTTGAAACAACGGCACTCGGTGCTTCCTATCTGGCAGGTCTGGCAGTAGGATTCTGGGGCAGCCTTGATGAAGTAGCTTCTGCATGGAAGTGCGAACGCTCCTTCGAACCAATGATGAGCCCGCAGGTTCGTGCAAAACTGTACGCTGGATGGCAGAAAGCTGTTGATCGTGCAAGAGGATGGGTAAATCCGAAAGAAATCTATTCGTAGAAAATTCTAATGAAACGGCGCCGGCTGGTCCGGCCTGAGAAACAGGTATTATGTCAACTTTAAAATGTCAGCATCTACTGGAACGCAATCCCGTTATCGCCGGGGTGAGATCGCCCAAACAGTTAAAGGAAGCGATCGATTCTCCGACGGAGGTTATTTTCCTCCTCTGCGGAAGTATTTATAACCTTGAAATGATGGTTAACCACGTCAAGCAGGCCGGCAAAAGTGTTTTCGTACATCTGGATCTCATCAAGGGCTACGGGCAGGACAGTTATTTCGTCAAATATCTGGCGGATGACATCCACCCTGCCGGTGTTATTTCTACCAAAAAC
>JBMNSG010000016.1:0-30805 GCA_050945075.1 Eubacteriaceae bacterium
GCCGGATCCGGAACAGGTGCCGCAGGTCCTGTTTATCAATAAAGAAGACCTGAATCCAGAAGGAGCCCTGGACATTGCAGAAGCGGCCCGGGGACTCTTTGATCGGATTTATATCGGCTCCGTGAAAGAAAACCGGATAAGGGAAGTGACCGGGAGTTCTTACTGTCCGCTCATACTTGCGGCAGGACTTTCTTCGAGAATGCAGAAAATTGCTGCAGATAAACTGATGATGCCTTATCGTGACGGAACCATTCTCAGTGAAACGGTCTCGAATGTAAAAGCGCTGACAGGAATGTCACCGGTAGTGGTGGTGAAGGACAATATTGCCGTCTCCGGAGATATCCGGACAGTCATGAATCCGGAACCGGAACGGGGGCAGGGATCATCTCTGGGCCTGGGCGTTTCGGCAGTAAGGGCAGAATACGGTAACAAAAACAGGATTCTGGTGTTTCTCGGTGATCAGCCAGATGTATCACGCAGGACTGTCTGTTCGGTTTTACGAATGTCTGAAAAATATCCGGATAAAATCATCATTCCTGTTTTTAATGAAAAACCGGGGCATCCGGTGGTGTTTCCCGCCCGGTATTTCAATGAACTGGAAACACTTAATGGAGAGACAGCCGGTAAAACGATTATCGCTGCGCATCCGGATCAGATAATCCGGATAAACTGTGATCGCTCGACTGTTACCGACACCGACACGCCCGATGATTATTACAGGCTGATTAACCGCAGTCAGGAAAACAATATGGAAACTATACAGAAAACACGAAAGATCATTATTGTAAGGGGAGCAGGAGATCTGGCTACAGGCACACTGCTCCGACTGCACCGAGCCGGATTCCCGGTTGTAGCTCTGGATATTCCCGAGCCTACTGTTATCCGCCGCACTGTATCACTGGCCCCGGCGCTGACTCAGGGAAAAGCAGACGTGGAAGGCGTTATCGGTGTCCGGTGCGCGACAATCCCGGAAATATATGAAGCACTGAAGGCTGATGAAATTCCGATAGTGGCAGATCCGGGCGGAAAACTGATTGAAGAGCTCAGGCCCAGAGCTGTAGTTGACGCGATTCTGGCCAAACGAAACCTGGGAACAACCCGGGATATGGCGCCGATTGTAGTCGGACTGGGTCCCGGCTTTACGGCCGGAGAGGATGTAGATGCAGTCGTGGAAACCCAGCGCGGTCATGATCTGGGCCGGGTTATCTACAAAGGCTCGGCTGTGCCTAATACCGGAGTTCCCGGCATGATCGGCGGATATGCCAGCGAGAGGGTGATTCATTCGCCTGCCGCAGGTGTCATCCGGGTTATCCGGGATATCGGCAGCAGTGTCACAGCCGGTGAAACTGTGGCTGAGATCAAAACGGCAGACGGTGAAAGCGTTCCGGTTAAAACAGAAATTGCCGGTGTCCTGCGCGGAATGATCCAGCCGGGAATGGAAGTTCAGAAAGGCCTGAAAATTGCCGATGTAGATCCACGCGATGTCCGCAGTAACTGCTGGAGCGTGTCTGATAAGGCCAATGCCATTGCCGGGGGGGTACTGGAAGCGATTCTTCATCTTAAGAACCGGAAGTACCCCGGACTGTCTGCGGATGAAATACCCGAACCGGACAGGCCAGCGGAATGAGCAGTCAGCATCGACCGGCCGGCTCGCTCAGCAAAGAGATAAACACCCGTTTTCCGGGTGGAATTTATCTGGATAATTCTGCCTCATCAAGTCCCAAAGCACCCGGCTGCGCCGAGACAGTCTTTCAGACTTTAAGCGGTACAACGGCTAATATTAATCGCGGTAGTTATTCAGCAGAAAACACTGCGGGCATGAAGATATACCAGACACGGGAGCTGATCCGCCGCTTCTTTGACGCGCCGGTGGATTGCATGCCGGTTTTTATGGTTAATATTACCAATGCGCTGAGTACGGTAATCCGGGGATTTCTGAATCCGGGTGATCATGTAATCATTTCCGGACTCGAGCATCATGCAGTAACCCGGGCACTGACCGGACTGGGAGTCGATTATTCCGTTATTCCGTCATGCCCCGATGGTTCGGCAGATCCCGCACAGTTCGAAAAACTGATCTGCCCCCGGACAAAAGCAGTGATTCTCAATCATGCCTCCAACGTCTCCGGCACCGTAAATCCGGTTGGTGAAATATTCGAAACGGCAGGTAAGTATAATCTGCTCAGAGTTCTCGATACAGCCCAGAGTGCGGGAACAATACCGGTTTCGATGACGGCGCTGCATGTCGATGTACTGTGCTTCACCGGACATAAAGGACTGCTGGGACCGCAGGGAACAGGCGGTATGATTTTGTCCCAGGAAACCGCAGACAGGATTCGACCTCTCATATGCGGAGGCACCGGTTCGATTTCCGCCGAATACACAATGCCGGATTTCCTGCCGGATAAATTCGAAGCGGGCACACTGAATATCCCGGGAATACTGGGGCTGGGTGCTGCCGTTGACTGGCTGAACAGTCAGGATTTGCAGGGGATTCGAAGCCGTGAACAGGGATTTGCGCAGAGATTTGCAGACCGAATTTCGGAAATACCGGGGATATCTGTTGCCGGAGGAAAGGATTATTCAACTACGAGATGCCCGGTTGTATCCGCGGTTTTCGAGAAAGAATCCGGTACGCCTCAGGATACAGCAGCCCGGCTTGATCAGGAATACGGCATAATGCTGCGGGCAGGACTTCACTGTGCTCCGCTGGCACACCAGACTCTGGGAACCCTGCCGGAAGGAACACTGCGTTTTTCCTTCGGCCCGTTTTCGATGGAGGAAGAAGCAGATGCCGCTGCTGCAGCTCTGGAGGAGATTGTCTCTGAAAATAGAAAACAGAAGGATTTGGCAAAATGACAAAAGATATAAAACTGACGCAGCTGTCTCCGACAGGAGGATGTGCTGCTAAAATAGGACCAGGTACACTGGCCAGGGTTTTAAAGGATCTGAAGTTTAAAACAGACAGCCGTCTTATCGTGGGGACCGAGACATCGGATGATGCCGGAGCCTGGCAGCTGGACGAACAGACAGTCATTCTTCAGACACTCGACTTTTTTCCGCCCATGGTCGATGACCCCTATACGTTCGGTCAGATTGCGGCAACCAATGCGCTTTCAGATGTTTACGCGATGGGTGGAAAACCGCTGACGGCTTTGAATATTGTCTGTTTCCCCCAGAATGAATCCGGAGAGATTCTGGAAGCGATTCTGCGCGGCGGACGCGATAAAATTCAGGAAGCCGGGGCTGTAGTGGCAGGCGGCCATTCCATTGACGATCCCGTGCCCAAGTATGGACTGTCGGTCATGGGAAAGGTCCGTCCGGAAAATCTCAGGGTGAATGCCTGTGCACTACCCGGAGACCGTTTAATCCTGACCAAGCCGATTGGAACAGGCATTCTCACGCTGGCCATGCGCGGCGGCATTTGTCCGCCGGCAGGTGAAAAGGCAGCGATTGCCTCGATGACAACCCTGAATGCTGCGGCCTGCAGCATACTGAATCAATACGATGTCCATGCCGTTACTGATGTGACAGGATTTTCTCTGGGCGGTCATTCAATCGAGCTTGCTGCGGGCAGTGGTGTTACTGCAGTCATTGAAGCACAACGGGTGCCGCTGCTGCCGGATATTATTCCGCTGGCAGAAGAAGGGATTGTCCCCGGAGGTTCTTACCGGAATCGTGACTATTTTTCTGATCGATACCATTTTGATGTAAAAGAAAACCGGGGCCTGTGGGAAGATCTGATGTTCGATCCCCAGACATCAGGCGGTCTGCTTATCAGTGTTTCTGAAGCAGATGCGGACAAAATGCTCGCCCAGATGCGTGAGAAACTGACCACTGATTGTGCAGAAATCGGCCATATTGAACCAGCCGGAGATGTACCGCTTATTTTCATCTGATCTTAACGAGAGATGATCAGGCTTTCTGAATAGCTGATTATCATAAATATTTAAATAGAAAACAAAAGGAGTTTACAATGAAAACTATCAATGCAACAGGACTGGCGTGCCCGACTCCGGTTATTATGGCAAAAAAAGAAATACAGCAGAATCCGGGTGAATCGGTAACGGTCACCGTCGATAATGATGTAGCAAGACAGAATCTGGAAAAACTGGCTGCTTCCATGCATATGGATGCCGCTTCTTCGGGACAGGAACCGCTGATTGAAGTGGTCATTTCTCCTGCAGAAGGTCAGGATCAGAGCACGGCGGCCAGTCAGACGGTTCAGGTTCAGTGCACACCGCTTCCGGATGCAGGAGACTGGGTTGTTTTCTTCGGTAAGGATATTGTCGGAGAAGGAGACCGGGAACTTGGAACCAACCTGGTCCGGATGTTTTTCTATACACTCGAAGAAAACGACGATCTTCCCACCAGTATTCTGTTTATGAACGCGGGCGTTAAACTGGCCACGCTGGATGAACAGGTAATCGGACATTTGAAAAAACTGGAAGAACGCGGTGTCGAAATCCTGGTCTGCGGAACCTGCCTGAATTATTATAATCTTACAGAAAAACTTCAGATCGGTCAGATTTCCAATATGTATGAAATTGCCAGCCGTATTTTCAATGCATCTAAAGAAGTGACTATGTAATAATCATATTATGGATGATTATTATCTTTTAAGCTTTGTCAATGCACATTCGGCTATGAAGGCTCAAACGCTGCTGGACAACCGGATCGCATTCCTGGTCATTCCAACGCCAATGAGCATTAGCGGCAGCTGCGGAATATCATTGAAAATAGCACCCCGTGACTGGCCGGAACTGCTGAAGGCGGCACAGAGCGGACTGCTTGATTCCTGTGATCCGCGGTACTGGGCCGCTCAGGGCAGCGGTCCTTTCGCAGAATACGACAGGGTTGATATAAACGGAGAAGAAAATGGACAAAATCAAAACTGAGGATGCTGTAGGAATGATTCTGTGTCAGGACATGACTCAGATTATTCCGGGTGAATATAAAGGCCCGAGGTTTCGCAAGGGACACAGAGTGACGAAAGAGGACATTCCGGTCCTGCTTTCGATGGGTAAGGAATATCTCTATATCTGGAAAAATGATCCGGATCTGATACATGAAAATGATTTTGCCCGGGCGATGTATGAAGGGACTGCCGGTCCCAATATGCATGCTACAGAAGTCAAAGAAGGAAAAACCGAAGCCGTGGCAGACTGTGACGGCCTGTTCAAGATCGACAGTACCAGACTTGACAGGATTAACAGTCTGGGCGACATGATGATTGCTGCCCGGCATGGAAATTTTCCTGTTAAAAAGGGTGATAAGCTGGCAGGGATGCGGCTTATTCCGCTGGCGGCCCCGGTTTCGAAGCTCGGGGAATTTCAAGATACAGTGCAGGGAGAACCTGTTTTTAAAATACTGCCGTTTAAACCTAAAAAAACAGCAGTTTTCGGAACAGGCAATGAGGTTTACAAAGGTCTGATAGAAGATCGTTTTACTCCTGTAGTCGAAGCAAAAGCACGGGAATACGGGGCTGTTATCCTGTCTACAGAGCTTCTTCCTGATGATCCGGGCCTGCTGGCAGAAAAGATTCAGGGTGCTGTGGAAAACGGTGCAGAACTGATACTGTGTACCGGGGGTATGAGCGTCGATCCCGATGACAGGACTCCGGCGGCAATCCGCGATTCGGGAGCCCGTATTGTGACCTATGGCGCCCCTGTCCTGCCTGGCGCAATGTTCCTGCTCGGCTATCTGGAAGGGCCGAAGGGAACAGTTCCGGTTTGCGGACTTCCGGGATGTGTCATGTATTCGAAGCGTACTGTTTTCGATCTGGTTCTGCCCAGGCTGATGGCAGACGATCCTGTTACAAAGGAAGAGCTGGACGGTCTGGGCGAGGGCGGCCTGTGTCTGAACTGCGACACCTGCACCTATCCCAACTGCGGATTCGGAAAGTGAGTATTGAATGAACAAAGAAGTACTGCTTCAGGCGGGACGGGCTGTTAAAAACGGAATACCCTGTGCCCTGGCGGTTATTATTTTCACCATGGGGTCATCTCCCGGGAAAAAGGGAGATGCAATGCTGGTTACGGAGGAACAGCAGTTCGGAACCATCGGCGGCGGTGCAGTTGAATTCGAATGCTCGAAGCTGTGCCGGGAAGCAATACGGGACCGTAAAACATGGATTCGTACCTTTGACCTCAATTCGGAGAAGGCAGGTGAACTGGGCATGGTCTGCGGCGGAAAGGATACGGTTCTGTTTCAGTATCTGGATCCGGCGGATCCAGAGGTTCAGAACTGTTTTCAGGAGCTGGACCGCCTGGCAGAGTCAGACAGCAGTTTCTGGCTGCTTTTTACCAATTCGCAGGCTCATCCCCACAGAATCGGGGTCTTCACCGGAGATCAGGCGCAGAAAAACGGCGGCCCCGGCGACGATTCCCGTCGTGTGGTTTATGATTTTGACGGGGATGACTATGTTATCTCTGTACCGGTACGGGGACGGGAACGGGTCATTGTGTATGGCGGCGGTCATGTTTCGCAGCAGCTGGTGCCGCTCCTGGAACACCTCAGTTTTGCGTGTACCGTCGTAGATGATTCCGGACAATTCGCCAACCGCGATCATTTTCCGGATGCAGACAGAATTGAAGTCATGGATTTTAACGGTGCTGCAGAGCATCTTGGAATCGGCCGGGATGACTATGTGGTGATTATGACACGCGGGCACAAATCAGATTACACGGCAGAAAAAGAAACACTTGCCAGAAAACCGCGGTACATCGGCGTGATCGGCAGCCGTAAAAAGACTCAGCATCTGAATGAACAGCTGGCAGAGGATGGATTTACGAAAGAAGAACTGGACAGCGTCTTTACACCGATCGGCCTGAACATCGGCGCAAAAACTCCGGCGGAGATTGCTGTGTCGATTGCCGCCGAACTGATACGTGAACGGGCAAAGGACAATGCCGGCTGCTGCGGCGGAAAAGACTGGAAGGTTTAAATAGGATTCAGACCGGCAGGTACAGGAGAAATAATGATCAGACTCAGGAAGCTGTCTATTAAAAACCTTAAGAATATAGGCTCCGGGGACATTGATTTTCCGATTCCCGATGAAGAGGGTGGAGCTTCTCTGCTCGGCATTTACGGTCAGAATGGCTCCGGAAAAAGTGGTGTGATTGACGCGCTCGAAATCCTGAAAATACTGATGTCGGGGAAAATACTCGAAGCTTATTATGCGGATCTGATTGATACCAGTGCTGATGCAGCGGAACTGGCTATCACCTTGAATGCCGATGAAGGAGAGTGCCGCTATCAGGTCGTGATTGGAAGAGACGGCGGAACGCCGGTTCTTCAGTCAGAGAGCTTTAAAAGCGGCGGCACCCTGGTTACCGATACCGGAAAAGATCATCTTTCGGGATGTTCATCCGTTTTTACTGGTCTTTATCCGAAAAACAGTGATGACCAGATTCACAGGATATCGGAGTTTGCTTCCAGCGGGCTGCAAATCATCCGGACCCAGAATCTGAACCAGATCAGGCTGCGTGACGGAGGGCAGGATATCCTGCTTCCTCTGGATACTTCATTCGAACTGGCACCGGAAGCGGTACTCCCGGTCCGGCGCGAGCTCCGGCAGCTTTCACTGGTTCTGGAACAGATGATACCCGGGATGCGGATGCAGCTGTCGGCCGGGAACGGCAGGCGTTTTGAACTGGAAACCATCCGCAATGGACGCACAGTTCCGTTCCGGTTTGAATCAGTTGGTATTCAAAAACTGGCAGCCACCCTGCCTCTGCTGGTACGCACATTTGCCTCGGATAATGCTGTTCTGGCAGCAGATGAATTTGATTTCGGAATCAATGAGTATCTTTTCGGAGAAATTCTGGAAGCATATAAAAAATTCGGAATGGGACAGCTCATATTCACCTCACACAACCTGAGACCGCTGGAGCTGCTGGAACCGGATGAGATGGTTTTTGCCACGGCAGATCCCCTGAAAAGGTTCAAAATCATAAAACTCCCTGAAGACACGACCGAGATGCGCGAGCTTTATTATCGTGAGATCCTGCTCGGTGAAGGGGATCTGTATGAGCGGACCAGTCCCTATAAGATCAGTCAGGCACTTTATGAAGCGGGACTTGAAGAAACCGGTGAAGCCGGAGATCCGGAGTCAGTATGAGACCCGGAGTGATCTTGTTTATCGTTGAAGGAAAAAGTGAAGAGGCTGTTTTCGGCCCGATCTTCGAAGGCTTGTTTCCTTCAAATGTCCGGACAGTTTTTGCTGCGGAGCATTCGGATTTTCTGACGGGAGATGCGCGTGATCCCGATCATGTTGTAAACAAGCTTGAAGAACTGATCTATGATTCAATGCGTCGCAACCATTACCGGCTGGAGGACATTCTTGAAATTGTACAGCTGGCGGATACCGACGGCTGTTATATTCCGGACGGTGCGGTTGTTCAGGATGACGATGCCGGGAAGATCCGATATCACAGTAAACGAATTGTTACGCATGATAAAGCCGGAATTGAACTGCGCAATTTCCAGAAACGGAAGAATCTGGACCGGCTGGTGGAACGGGAAGAGCTTCTGGGTATTCCGTATTCCATTTATTATCTGTCATGTAATCTGGACCATGTCCTGACCAATGTTCGCAATCTGCCCAGTAAATCAAAGGTACAGAATGCCATGTCATTTGCCAGGCGTTACTGGCGGCATCCGGAGGAATTTGTCACGTTTCTACTGGATCCCGCAGTTTCAGCGCCTGGTGACTACTGGGAAAGCTGGAGCTTTATCCGGGAGTATTTTAACTCGCTGAGACGCTGGTCCAATCTGCATCTGCTTTTCACTGAGCCTAAAAATGTACTTCTTACGGAAAATAATGAGAATTCAGAGACAGGCAGCGAGGACGAAAGACTCCGGGGCTGTCTGCTCAGGGAAACGATTGAGGAAGAGACAGCCGTTCTCAGATCAGATGTCTGAGGCGGCTGT
Source organism: Eubacteriaceae bacterium (assembly GCA_050945075.1). Lineage (GTDB taxonomy): Bacteria > Bacillota > Clostridia > Eubacteriales > Eubacteriaceae > UBA7485. The sequence goes on from JBMNSG010000016.1 coordinate 8,935, forward strand.
AGCTCAGGGAAGAATAAATCCGGGAGACAATTTTACAGCCAGCCCAGCCGGCGGCAATTCCCAGTAATGCTCCGGCCAGTATGTCAGTCGGATAATGTACGTACAGATAGAGTCTGGAAAAAGCAATCAGTACAGCCAGAACCAGCGAAGGAATCCACCATTTATTTCTGCAGAAATACAGTGCGGAAACAGCGGCGAACGAGGCGGCGGTATGACCGGAAGGGAACGAGTAGTCTTTCGGGTGCGAAACAAGCAGCTGTACGGTCGTATTGACATCACAGGGCCTGATTCTGGCGACCATGGGTTTGAGAATCAGACTGCAGCAGACGAAGGCAATCCCCACTGCAAAAATGATTGACCAGCCGTCCCGGCGTTCACCGGGAGCCAGAAGAAAATATATGGCCAGGATCAGCCAGATGGCAGCCAGATCGCCCATCGCGCTGATCATGGGCATCAGTCTGTCCAGAAAGTCGCCGCGCAGATTATTCTGGATAAAATCCAGTATCAGTCGTTCAGTGTTCATGTTAATCTCCTGTTTTTGATAAGCTTTATTGTAAAGCCGGGTGATTAACTGTTTTTACACCAAGGTTAAACTGATGTTAAATTTCAAATCTGATGTTCGTAAAATGGAGCCAGGTCAGTTTTTCAGAAAACGGTAACCGGCTCCTCTTACAGTCTGAATGTAACGGGGGTAGGAGGGGTTGTCTTCGATTTTTTCCCGCAGTCTGTTAATATGGACAGCGACAGTTGCGTTATCACCCATGGCTTCCATTCCCCAGATTTTTTCGTAGAGCTGTTCCCGGCTGAAGACAATGTCCGGATTATTCATAAAGAACTGCAGCAGCTCATATTCCCGGTTTTTCAGTTCGATTTCCCTGTTGTTTTTATAGACACGCCGTGTTTCGGTGTTGATGGTGATAGAATCGATGGAAATGACTTCCGCAGGTCTGGTAAGCCGCTGATACTGGGCGATATTTGCCTTTACCCGGGCGACCATGACACCGGGAGAGAAAGGCTTCTCGATATAATCGTCTGCGCCCAGCCCCAGACCACGGATCTTGTCAATATCATCGTGTCTGGCGGTTACCATCAGCACTGGAATGTCGAGTGTTTCCCGTATTTTCCGGCACACGGCAAAACCATCTATTTCAGGCAGCATCAGGTCCAGGAGAATCAGGTCGAATTCTCCGTTCAGAGCCATGTTAAGGCCGGTTCTGCCGTCTGAAGCGACTGCAACATCAAAACCGTCAATGCTCAGGTAGTCGCGTTCGATATCTGCAATGGCTTCGTCATCTTCAATTATCAGTATTTTGCTCATTTTTCTCCCTGATCGGAATCCTGCGGATTATCCCTGCCGGAAGGCAGAGAGATGATTATCCTCAGGCCGCCGTCTTTACCGTTTTCCGCCTTGATTGTTCCGTTCATACTCTCTATGATTCTGGCCAGAATGGCCAGTCCCAGACCGCTCCCGCTGCCCGGATTGCGACGTGCCGGATCAGTGCGGTAGAACGCATTAAAAAGCCGGGGAAGTGCTTCTTCCGGCACCCCGGGGCCGTCATCACTGAAAATCAGCGTTGTCTGCCCATTCACTTCCGGTTCGATGATCATGTCAAGATGACCATTTTCTGCAGTTTTATATTTCAGACTGTTATCCGCTATATTAGTAAAAATACGGCGCAGCTGTTCTCTGTCTGCCAGTATTGTACAGGGATGTCCGTGAAAACTGATTTCCAGTCCCTTCTGTTCGTATTCTGTCCGGCTCTGTTTCAGAAACTGCTCAATTTCACAATCCAGTTCAAGCGGTTCAAGATGCACAGGAAAGGCTTCCATTTCAAGCTTTGAGAACAGGAAAAGCTGTGAGACCATGCGGTCAATTTCTTCAGTTTTATTTTTTATGATGCGCAGGTACTTCTGCTGTTTCTCCGGAGTATCCGCTATCCCGTCAATCAGGCCTTCTGTATAAGCGCGGATTGAGGTAAGCGGGGAACGCAGGTCATGGGAAATCCCTGCAGTCAGTTCTTTTCTGGTTTCTTCGGATTTGTGTGTCTGTTCAATCGATTCCTCCAGACGAGATGCCATATCATTAAAGGCTTCGCAGACAGGCTTGAATTCATCTTCTTCCTGATAATCTATGCGGTAGCTGAGATTACCGTCACGGATCTGTGTGACGGCGTTGCCGAGAATATCAAGGGGTTCTTCGATTTTCTGGACCATGAAACGTGTCAGAAAGCGGTTGGTCAGCCAGACAGCCAGAAGGATGGTCAATCCGAGGATACAGGCTACCAGTATCAATACGATTTTCAGGGTATGATAGGATAAATCTCCGGCACTGCTGAAAAGCCGGATCTGGTAAACATTATCACCGGAGACAACAGATTTACTGTATAGGCTGCGATAACCATTCGAAACGGTAGAAGTCCCGCCCAGAGCATCGGCTGCCTGAATCAGAGTATTGTCATCGTCTTTTTCGTCGCCATTCCCATACCAGGGGGCGCCGTTTTCGTCTATGATCAGTGTCATGGCACTCTTATCAAGAAATCCGCTGACTGCGTCAAGTCTGGAAAGCCGTGTTTCTTCGGTATCAGCCTGCAGCGCTTTTTCGATCACAGCAGAAGCTTCCTGACTGACCTGCATGAAATCTCCGCTGTCTTCAAAACTGAGTCCGGTCCCATTGGTTACACTGTACCATATAAATCCCAGACACATCAGGGCGATCAGTACCGTGACAACAATCGGAACCAGAAGCATGAGCATATTGGAGATGAATAATCTTTTCTTTACTGTCATGTTATAAACCTCTTTGAAAATTTATCATAGCATATACGGATCAGTGCCGGGTAAACCAGAGATAAATTCTGTGAACAGGAGATAAACCGAAAAAACCGGATAAAAAGACCGGATAACGGTATAATACTGCCGATATCCGGTCTCCGGTTATTCAATATTTATTTGCGTGCACAGTCTCTGGCTTCGCCTGACAGAATCATCAGTCCGTGTTCCAGCTCCGGCAGGATATATTCAAGTGCTTCCTCAACAGCCTTGGGACTTCCGGGAAGATTGACAATCAGCGTTTTGTACCGGATCCCGGCAGCGGCTCTTGAAAGCATGGCCCGTTTGGTAATGGTCATGCTGTAGGCACGGATTGCTTCGGGAATTCCGGGGCATAATCGTTCGCAGACTTCAATCGTGGCTTCCGGGGTGATATCACGGCGCGAGAATCCGGTTCCGCCGGTGGTAACGATCAGATCTGCCTGGTGTCTGTCAGCGATGGTTTTCATGGCGGCTGCCAGTCGTTCCTGAGTATCCGGCAGTATTATTTTTGCGGCAATGGTATAACCGGCGTCTTTGAGAATTTCCACCGCTCTGGTCCCGCTGACATCAATCCGTTCTCCCCGGCTGGCAGTATCGCTGGAAGTAATGATAACAGCTTTTTTGTTCATACTATATCCTCCTCAGATCTGCGGACATAATTTCCGCTTTTTCCGCCTGATTTTGAAAGCAGGCGGATATCCGTAATGACCATGTTTTTTGAAACAGCTTTAGTCATATCGTATATTGTCAGAAGTGCGGTACTTACACCTGTCAGGGCTTCCATTTCCACACCGGTTTTGCCCTGTACTTTGACGGTGCAGTAAGCGGTTATGCTGTAATCCTCTTCATCGACTTCGAAATCGACGGTTACCTTGCCAATGAGGAGCGGGTGGCATAACGGAATCAGATCTGAAGTTTTTTTGACAGCCATGATTCCTGCGATTCTGGCAGCTGCCAGTACATCGCCTTTGGGATTGGTGCCGGAAGCAATCAGCTCGAGAATTTCTGCATTCAGAAGAATTTTACCGGCAGCCCGGGCAGTCCGGGATGTTTCTTTTTTATCCGTAACATCGACGATCACGGCGTTGCCGTGTTCATCAAGATGACTGAGTTTCATCATGCAGCTCCTATCTTTATATATACAGATCATGCAGTCCCGTCAATAATGGCAAATCATGCAGCACCGGGGCAGCCTGAGAAATAGTTCTCAAAAATGAGTATAAACAGTATTTATTTATTATTCTATTATCTGCAATTGTAGACGTTTAGTCAATCGTGATTCTTGATAATCCTTATATGATAAGAGACAACAGAGGATTGAAATGCTTGAAAATTATTGGAGTGAAAATTCACGCTGCTGTATTTACAATCCGATTATTGTGAAGTGTAAATATTCAGGCGTTCATGTAATCTCTGCGGGGTACAATTTAGAAAAGAATAAAATTATGAGGTGATCATATGGATAAATTATTTGGACTGGAAGGAAAAGTAGCAGTGGTCAGTGCCAGCACCAAAGGGATCGGAAAAGAAAGTGCGAAGACACTGGCGGCACAGGGTGCCCTGGTTTATCTGGCCGCCCGCAATCAGGGACTTGCCCGGCAGGTGATTGAAGAAATTGAAAAGGACGGGGGACATGCGAAATTCACCTATTTTGATGCTTCCAAGCCGGAAACATTTTCCAGTATGATTCTGGAACCGGCAGATCAGGAAGGGCATGTGGATATTCTGGTCAATAATTACGGCGCCACTGAAGTCGCTTCAGATAAAAATCTTCTGAACGGTGATACGGACAAATTCTTTCAAATCGTAAAAAAAGATCTGGAATCAGTCTACATTCCCTGTAAAACGGTTATTCCCTTTATGATTGAGAATGGCGGCGGAGCCATTGTAAATATTTCGTCAATAGGATCAGTGGTTCCTGATTTAAGCAGGATTGCCTATACCACAGCCAAGGCAGCGATTAACTCACTGACCCGGAATATTGCCGAACAGTATGGAATGTACCATATCCGCTGTAATGCGGTACTCCCGGGTATGATTGCGACTCAGGCGCTGATGAATAATATGAGTCAGGATTTCATCGAATCTTTCCTCAGGCACGTTCCGGCCGGCCGGGTCGGTACGCCGGAAGATATCGCCAAAGCAGTTTTATATTTTGCTTCCGATCTGAGTACTTATGTGACAGGGGCACTTCTTGAAGTAGCTGGCGGTTATGCTTTGGGAACGCCCCAGTATGCGGAATTCAGCGGGAAATGAAACAGATAATCTGTTAAATTTATTAAGTTATATATAGGTTATCAGAAATTACGTTGAATTCTTGTATACATAATTCAATTTATCAGCTGCACTTTCTTGTAGGAAGGTAATCTTAAGGATATAATAATTTTTGAAAAAACTTGGAGGATAAGCACTTATGTCAATGCAGGAATTTAAAATGTTTCAGACACAGCTGCGTGAAGCAATCGATGAAATGCAGCTCGATGATAAAGAAGCTGTTTACAATCTGTTAGCAAAGCCAAATCGTTTCTACGAAGTATCATTCCCGGTTCAGATGGATGATGGTTCCAAGAAGGTTTTCACAGGCTATCGCTCACAGCATAACAGCGCACTTGGACCAACAAAGGGCGGATTAAGATTCCATCCCGGCGTAGACGAAGGCGAAGTCAAGGCTCTTTCAGGCTGGATGAGCATGAAATGCGCAGTAGCGGGAATCCCTTATGGCGGCGGTAAGGGCGGAATCACCTGCAATCCAAAAGAAATGTCACAGAATGAACTGGAACATCTTTCCCGTGCATTTACACGTGCGATCCATCCGTATATCGGTGAAAAATGGGATATTCCGGCACCGGATGTCAACACCAACGGACAGATCATGAGCTGGATGCTCGATGAATACGAAGCGATTACCAGAAAACAGGAAATCGGTGTGCTGACAGGCAAACCGCTGGAACTGGGTGGATCACTCGGACGTACAGAAGCTACCGGTTATGGTGTAGGCTTTACTGTTCGTGAAGCAGCTAAGGCTACAGGTCTGGATCTTAAGGGCGCAACAGTCGTCTGCCAGGGCTTTGGTAATGTCGGCTCCTATGCCTGCGAATGGCTCATGGATCAGGGATGCAAGATCATTGCTATTTCCAACAGCCGTAACGGTCTGTACAATGCAGACGGTATGGACATCCATGCGCTTATGAAGTATTACGAAGAAAACGGCAATGACCTGGCAGGATTCCCGGGTGCAGAACCGTTTGACAAAGACAATATCTTCAAGACTCCCTGCGATATTCTTCTTCCGTGCGGACTTGGCGGAGCAGTCAATAAAGACAATGCTGCCGGTGTTGAATGCAAGATCGTCGGCGAAGGCGCCAACGGCCCGCTTACACCTGAAGCAGATGATATTCTGACAGCTAAGGGAACCTTCATTGTTCCGGATATCCTGGCTAACTCAGGCGGAGTTACCGTTTCTTATTTCGAATGGGCACAGAATCTGGAAGGCTATTACTGGTCAAAGGAAGAAGTCTTCGAAAGAGAAGAAAAACTTCTGGTAACAGCTTTCAATTCAATCTACAAGATCCTGATCGATCAGAAGAGCACAAACATGCGTACAGCAGCCTTCAACTATGCGATTCAGAAAATTGCACAGGCTATGAAGCTCAAGGGCTGGTATTAAGCATAAAAAAAAGACCGGAGAAATCCGGTCTTTTTTTATTCCATCCACTCTGTTACAGCGTGGGCGATTCCGTCTTCATCATTAGAAGCGGTGATGTAATCGGCAATGGCCTTGAGATTGTTATCGGCATTGCCCATCGCCACGCCCATTCCGGCCAGATCCAGCATTTCCGCATCGTTCTGCGCGTCTCCGAAAGCCATCATTTCACCCGGTGCGATTCCGAGTTTCTGCAGGACGCCGTGAAGAGCGGTACTCTTGTTGACGCCCTTCGGAGTAAATTCGTAATAAAACGGTGCTGTGAACATTGAGCTTACTTCATTGGCCACCGGTTCCTTCATTTCCCGAAAGTGTTTTTTCAGATATCCGGGATCTCCGGCAATCAGTATTTTAGCAACAGGATAATCAGCGGCTGCTGCCAGATCTTCCACTTCTACTGGTGTCAGTCCGTTAATGCCTGCTTCATAGTCCACTTTATGACCGTGAATATCTTCGGTAAGCAGTTCTTTGCCGCGGACAATCATCGGTGTGACGTCGAATTTCTTTACATGCTTGAGAATTTTCTGAACATACGCCGGATCCAGTGTTCGCTGATAAAGGATATCTCCGTTTTCTGCATCTTCCACCATACCGCCGTTAAAGCCGACCAGGATTCCGTGATGCTTGTCCATCTCCAGTTCGTCCGCAAAATCACGCAGACCGCTTAATGGGCGTCCGCTGGCCAGTATCAATGTAGCGCCGCGTTTTTCCGCATCAATCAGGGCTTTCCTGGTACGGGGTGTAATTTCCTTATCGGAATTTGTCAGCGTACCATCAATGTCCAGCGCGATGATTTTATAATCATCGGTCTTTCTGTCCACGCCCTGAACGGGTTTGTACGGCTGGTACCCTTTGACTTTATAGTATTTGTTCAAGATTTTATCTCCGTTGTATTATTCTGTCGGAATCATCAGGTGAGCCTTTGCAAGTGCAGGTTTAAGTGCAAAGTAAAGAACCAGGCTGACAACAACGGCAATCAGACCGTTTATCAGTGATACAGAGAATTTAACAGCTACAACCGGCCAGACAGCTTCCCATGGCAGCCCGGTCACATAACGGCTGGTGATGATTGATTTGATAACGTACAGCGCCGTATAGGTCAGGCTTCCGGCTATGGACGCCAGTGTCGGCTTAAACAGGCCGTCCGGTTTGAATTTACCGAGTTTCGGGAACACAGACCAGCACAGCCATCCGGCCATCCAGCCCATGGCAAATTTGTTAATAAAGGTAATCCAGAATTCTGAAGCGTATTCGCTGCTCAGATCGAAAATTGCCGAGCCCAGACCTGCGGCCAGGCCGCCCGGGACTCCGCCCAGAAGAAGCCCGGAGAGGATACAGAAGACATTGCCCAGATGGAGCATTGTCGAATCCCCGCCAACCGGAATTTTTATGCGCATAAAGGTTCCGATAAAAACCAGTGCTGCCATCAGTCCGATCCAGGCAAGTTTTTTGGTAGACATTTTTTTTGTGTCATTCATTGTTTGAAATCCTTTCTGTTAATAAATATATAAATAAAATATCAAAAAATCCGTTCTGTTTCTTTGAAGAAATCAGACAGAATTTTTAGCGTTATTGTCAGCTTCCTCCCAGAGGAGAGTAGCTTCCTCCCACTGATCTGTCAGAGATTCCGAATTCGCCTTGAGTTCTTCATACTCCTGCAGGACAGCAGTCGCTTTTGTCTGATCGTCGTAAAAATCGGACCGGCACATGACTGCTTCGAGTTCTGCAATTCTGGCATCAGCGGTTTCAAGTTCATTTTCCAGATCAGCAGCCTTTTTTTTCAAAGCCCGCAGTTCTGCGGCTGCTTCTTTCTGACGTTTGCGGTCTGCTTTGGCCTGAGTTCTGGTTACGGTTTCCGGTGTTTCGGCAGATTGTCTGGCGCGTTCTTCAGAATCCGCTTTCTGTTTCAGATAATCGTCATAATTGCCAATGTATTCTTCGACACCTTCCGGGGTCAGAACCAGAATTCTGTCCGCCACCTGATTTAAAAAATAGCGGTCATGGGAAATGAACAAAAGAGTGCCCTGATAAGCAGAGAGTGCATTTTCAAGAATTTCCTTGGTCCGCATATCAATATGGTTGGTCGGTTCATCCATGAGCAGAAAGTTCGCTTCAGAAAGCATCAGCTTTGCGAGCAGGAGTCTTGCCTTTTCACCGCCGGAGAGATTTTTGACCAGCTTGAACACATCTTCTCCGGTAAACAGAAAAGATGCCAGAATACTTCTGCACACCCCGTCGTTCATCGTGACATCATCACCGCGCAGGGCTTCGATGAGCGTATTATCCGCATAAGCGTCGAGGTCACGGTTTTCCTGATCGTAACAGCCGGGAATGACTTTGCGGCCGAGTCGTATCCTGCCGGAGTCTTTCAGTTCCCGTCGCTGCAGGATATTAAACAGCGTTGTCTTCCCGGCACCGTTGGGACCGATAATACCGACGCGGTCGGTGCGCATGATCTGGAAGTTTACATTTTCAAAAAGCTTCTGATTCCCGAAAGACTTGGAAAGATTTTCTGCCTCCAGTACTTCATTGCCGCTGCGGACCTTCGGTGTAAATTCAAAATGTGCGTTCTGCTCCGAGAAACGCTTTTCCGGAACATCCATTTTGGAAAGGGCAATCTCACGGCTGCGCGCATGCCTGGAGCTCTGTTTGGAATTAACATCGCGGTAACGTTTGATGATAGCTTTCTGGCGTTCAATTTCCCGCATGGCCGATGCATACTGGGCATCCTGCTCGATCAGCCGTTTTTCTTTCCGTGCCGTATAGCTGCTGTAATTGCCCGGATAACTGATCAGCTTTCTGTTTTCTACTTCGTCGATACGGGTACAGACGGCATTCAGAAAATAACGGTCATGTGACACCAGGACAAAGCTTCCCGGATAACTGCGCAGGAGATTTTCCAGCCACTGCAGGGTATCAATATCCAGATAGTTGGTCGGTTCATCGAGTAACAGCAGATCCGGTTCTGCGAGCAGCAGTCTGCCCAGGGCAGCCCTTGTTTTTTCGCCGCCGGAAAGCACGTTAAAAGGCTTCTTTAAATCCTCCTCCGAGAACTTGAGCCCTGTTGTAATGCCCCGGATTCTGCTGTCCCTGCTGTAGGCGTTGACTGAATCAAAGTGCTCCTGTAAAGCACCGTATTCTTCAAGATATTTTTCCTGTTCAGTCCCGCTGCTTTCTGCGATCAGCTCTTCGAGCTCACGCATCCGTGCTTCCTGCCGGTCCAGATCTTCAAAAACAGAAGAAAAAACTTCGTCCAGCGTTGGATTACCCGGAAAAGAAGGCTCCTGTTCCAGGTAGCCGATTGAGAGGCCGGAACGTTTATTGATGCTGCCCGAGTCCGGTGTCAGTCTGCCTGAAAGCAGTTTCAGCAGCGTTGATTTCCCACAGCCATTGCGGCCGACCAGGCCGATTCGTTCCTTCGGATCGACTCTGAACGAGACATCCTTCAGAATTTCGTCGCTTATATAGGAAAAATTCAGATTTTCTGTGTTAATTAGCATGAAGTACCTTTAGTTAAGAAATAAAGCGTTTGTTCTGAACCGGGAGACTATCCTGTCTCACGGTGTCTGTTTCGGGAATTCTTCAAGATCCGCGAGACAGCGCCGGTATCGATATTATTCTATTGTATCATTCTCACAGGAAGCCCGGGAACGTTGATCACGCTCACGATTCAATGAAACGTATTCAGGTTACATTGACGCATTTTTAACAGCCTGATATAATATTGATGTAACAGGAGGGATTATTTGTGCAAAGCTACGCGAAAAATGTTTCGATGACCGTTGTCCGGCGGCTCCCGAAATACTATCAGTATCTGAAGGATCTCGAGGACAGAAGCGTCGAGAAGATCTCCTCAAAAGAACTGGCGTCTCTGATGGGCCTGACGGCAAGCCAGATCCGCCAGGATTTAAATTCTTTCGGGGCTTACGGGCAGCAGGGATACGGTTACAGGGTCTCCGAACTCAAAGAAGCAATCAAGCAGATTCTGGGACTTTCTGCTACTTATGACTGTATCTTGATCGGGGGAGGCAATATCGGTCAGGCACTGGCAAAGTATAATCATTACCGTAAAGACGGTATTCTGATAAATGCAATTTTCGATGTCGATCCGGCAGAGGTTGCCCGGAAGACAGATATTGCTGTGTACGGAATGGACAGTCTGGAAGATTATATAGGCGGCAACAAGGTGGATATCTGTATTCTTGCCGTTCCCAGAGAGGCGGCTCAGTCGATTGCGGATCGTGTCGTAAAGGCCGGAGTCCGGGCTATTTTGAATTTTGCGCCTATCGATCTGGATATCCCGGCAGACATTATTGTCAATAATGTCAATATAACCGACAATTTTTATACCCTGACGTATCTGCTTGCGGAAGATGCGATGAACAGGGAACAGCAGAAGTAGACGGACGGCAGAAATGCTGCCTGCGAAAACACCCGCAGAACCGGATTGTCTGAATCCGATTCTGCGGGTGTTTTTATGTTAATCAATGATTTCAGTTTCTGTACTCAGTTTCTGTTCAGGGACTTTTTCAGGGAAAACCAGAATTCCCGGCTGGTAGTCATCTGAGAAACGAATGGAATCCGTAACGATGTGTTTGGCAGAATCTCCATAATTCATTTTGCGGAGTGCCGCTTTCATGGACTCCTGCTGCTTTTTATAACCCTTCAGATGCATGATGTGATAGAAAACCTCATCTGAGGTTTTAGCAATCAGAGCCGCTCCTGCATCTCTGAAGAGTTCGGCATTTTCCAGCTCCTGACCCGGTACCGGATCGTACAGGATTACCGGCATTTCAGCTGCCACAATTTCCGACAGTACTGTTCCGCCCGGCTTGGTGACCATAAAATCGCCGCAGCAGAAAAGCTCGTGAATATCTGCAACATAACCCAGGATCTGGATGTTCTTGTAATGGTGGACCTTTAGCTGTGCTTTGAGCTTTCTGTTTTTGCCGCATACAACGACAGTCTGCAGATCAGAAATGCATTCGATGCCTTCACAGATGGTATCCAGATTCTTCAGTACACCATAAGTTCCGGCAAATATGATCAGAGTGGTTTTTCCGGGATCCAGGCCATATTTCATCATCAGATATTCGCGGTCAAGCGGCAGCCTGAACTGACTGCGAACTGGAATTCCGGATGTAACGACGTTCTCTGCAGCAATTCCTTCGGAAATCAGTTTCTGACGGCTTTGCTCACAGGCGACGTAGTAGCGGTCTGTATCCGGATGAACCCAGAAGCCCGGCATACAGAATTCCGTTACAACGGATACCACCGGGATTTCAGGATAGAATTCCTTTTTCAGGATTGAGACAATTCGATAGGAATAGGTGTTGACAATCAGATCCGGTTTGAAATCCCGGATGATATCAAGAACCGTATCCTTGAATATTCCCCAGTACCACTCGGTTTTATTAAAATCCTTTTCGATATTGTCTTCATTATGATAATAAAGATATTTATAAGCCCATCCAAAAGCGCCGTAAGACAGGAGATAGGCCTTTTCGAAAACATAATTAAAACCGACATTAAATTCCCGGAATACATCAAACAGTTCTGTTTCGCAGCCTGCTTTGTCATATTCCGCCTTAAGTGTAGAGGCGATCATTTTGTGTCCCGATCCATGAGAACAGGTCATGATCAGGACCTTCTTTTTCTGTTGTTCCATAAAATATCTTTCTGATTCCGGATTTTGTGGTGCTGGTTTCCGCTGCTTTTTTGCTGCGGAGTATTCATCTATACAAATATGCATGCTGATGCAGATGGTATAACTCAGGTCAGGGCATCATATTCCAGTCCCAGCAGGCAGACATCATCTGCAACATCTGTATCCTCGGTGAATTCCAGGAAACTCTGCAGGACCTGCTGACAGAGGGTGGTGATGGGCATATCGCGGTATTTCCGGATGATGCCGGTAATCCGTGAAAGACCAAATGGTTCTTTTCCGGTATTGACTGCCTCTGCCAGGCCGTCGGTGTAGAGTATCAGTTTATCGCCGGATCCGAACGGAACCCTTTTGTCCTCGTAAGAGAGCATGGACATAATCTGATGCATTCCGATAAGAGGAAGGGTTGGATTCATGAATTCGAGATCGTCTCTGATAATAATACCGGAAGGATGGCCTGCATTGCCGAAAAGCAATTCGTCATGATGCGGGTCGAGCCTGAGCGCGAAGGCCGAGAAAAAAGAAGACGTGAGCTGCATTTCGATATCCTGGTCAAGCTGTCTGAGAAGCTGGCTCGGAGAATTGCGGGTAACGGGATCTTTCATCGCATAAGTGTAGATCAGCTTTACCATACTGGTAATCATGGCAGCATCCAGACCGTGTCCGGTTGTATCTGCCAGAATCATGCTCACCTGATCGTCATCGAGCATGTGAAAATCGTAAAAGTCACCGCCGACACGCCTGAATGGCTTAAGATAGGCATAAAAATGATAATAATCCGAATTAAAGGTCTGAGGCTTCGGAATTATTTTTTTTTGTATGTTCTGGGCATTACGCAGCTGCTCATCCAGAATAACCATCATTTCATTTTTACTCAGTCTGTCCATGATTCTATGATATCATATTGTTACATAAACTGAATATATGAATGCCGGACGCTATGCAGAACAAAACAGAAATGGCAGGTTCTGAAAAACGATGGCAGGTTACATTTGAATACAGTCGTTTTCATGCTATAATGTAGCCAAGAATTTAAGAAAGCAGGTGACAGCCATGATAGAGTTTGTATACGGCGCTAAAGGTAGTGGCAAAACCAAAAAAATGATCGACATGGCTAACAGCGAGTTAGCGAATGCCAAGGGATCAGTTCTTTTCATTAATGACAGAGACAAATACAGAGCGACAGTCGACACACATATTCGTTTCATCAACACTGACGAATTCCAGATTGAAGGCACCGACGAGCTTTACGGGTTTGTATGCGGTGTAATTGCAGGAAATTATGATGTCGAATGCGTTTATATTGATAATCTCCTGAGAATCCTCCGTGCAGACGGTCCGGAAAGTGTCAAAGGATTCCTGGATAAGCTCAATGAGCTTCAGAAGAACATGAAGATTAAATTCGTACTCAGTATCAGTGCGGAAGAAAACAAAGTACCTGAATTTCTTAAAAACTATCAGAATCCGGCCTAGGATATCTGACAGAGCGCCCGTTGCGGGCGCTTTTTTTCTGATTTTCATTACAAGAGGGGCAGCATGATTCCTTACAGACCATATTCAGAGTTTCTCAAACAGCGATACGGAGAAAAAGTATATAAGCTGCCCGTTAATATCCCCTGCAGCTGCCCCAACCGGGACGGAACCAGGGGTACCGGCGGATGTATTTTCTGCGGTGCATCAGGAAGTGGCTATGAGCTGCTGGATGGCTCTCTCAGTGTAACCAGCCAGCTGGAAAAAAATGCCGGTTATATCGGTAAACGCTATAAAGCAGGAAAATTTATTGCGTATTTCCAGAGCTTCACGAATACATGGCTTCCGGATCGGGATTTTATACAGTACATGAAGGAGGCGGCAGTCTTTCCAAATGTAGTGGGTATTTCTGTTTCCACACGTCCGGACAGCATTTCCCGGGAAAAGATGATGTTCATGCAGGAACTGCAGGCATCCGGTACTGATGTAACGGTCGAGCTGGGACTGCAGTCTTCGAATGACCGTACCCTGGAAATTCTGAACAGGGGTCATACAGTCGGAGAATATCTGGAAACAGCAGAAAGGATCAGAGAAGCAGGTCTGGATCTTTGTACGCACCTGATTACCGATCTTCCCTGGGACAGTGATGAAGATGTGCTTTCGTCAGCGAAGCTGGTCAATCGTTTTGGCGGTCACGTGAAATGCCACTCTCTTTATGTCGAAAAAGGGACAGTTCTGGCAGACCTGTACACCAGCGGCCAAGTCCGGCTCCTGACTGCGGAAGACTTTCAGCGACGGACTATCGGACTGCTCGCTCATTTGAGACCGGACATCGTGATAGACAGGCTGGTGGGCCGGATACCGGAGGAAAACTGCCTGGCTGCCAACTGGAACAGCAGCTGGTGGAAGATCAGGGACAGTCTGGTGGAAGCCATGAACAGCAGCGGAATATATCAGGGGTCCCTGTATGATCGAACGGACAAATAATCCATTTATGCTATAATAATATTATCTATATAGTAAAGATCAGAAAAAGGCTCAGATTATGGAAAATAGATTACTGATAAAAGACGGGTCGCTTACAACACCGCCGGATAACTGTGATTTGATTAATGGAAATGCCGTACAACGGCCGCAGCAGGACGAAAGAATCACGACGGTATTGACGCGGCTGCAGCAGATAGCACAAAAGTTTAAACTTACCAACAAACCGCTGGATACGGTGCATGGGCAGTTCGAAAAATACGAATTCCCGGGAACACCTAAAACAGTTTTATTCCCTGCGTTTTCAGTTTCAAAAAAGAACAGTGTAGATCCGGACTGGGTGGCCGATTTTGTAACCGGCAATACAGATCCGATTGCTTTCGGCGTTAAACCGTGGATTTACAAAGAAGCCGGTGTGACAGAATACTGGGTTATTGACGCAGAAAAAAAGAAATTATATCTGTACAATTTTAATAAAAACGGTCTTGTTCCGGAGATCATCGATTCTCCGCGCAGAATCAAAGCAGGAATTTATAACGGACTGTACGTTAGTTATTCGGACCTGTTTGCAGAACAGAACTGACGTAGGATCGGAGAATTGAATGGCTGATGCGAGTAGCGGGAAAGCACTGTCCCGTACAGGGGAGATGGAGGAACAGATTGAGATTTATTCTCTCGCTGTCTGTGGTCTGTACGACAGAATGCTTTCTTATGCCGGAGTAGTCCACGATACGGACAGAACGAATTATATGGAAATGCGCAGTCTCGTCAATCATGTATACGCGACTGATAAATTCGGTTTTAACCTGAGAAAAAAGCTGAGCGACGGCTCGAAACGTGAAACAATCCTGCAGGCGCTGGAAAATGAATATAAAAACACCTGTATTCTCTACAAAGATGCTTATTTTCATGCACTGAACCGGAATTTTGAAAATGAACTGAATCCTGAATTTGACGGAAATACCCTTCCGGACATGAATGACAGACTGGCTTTCTCTGCTTTGCGTAAACAGGCAGGAAACAGAGTACACAGTAAAATTGTTCAGATGGCCGCCAGCGGAGATATTGATGCCCAGATTCTGGCAGGCAAATCCTATTTCCTCGGATGGGGAACTCCGGTAGATCTTGATGAAGGCATGCACTGGCTCAGTCTTGCTTCCAAATCAGGTGATGCACGGGCTCTGTTGTATACAGGGCTGGGATATGAGACAGTTCATCAGCTGACAACCGGATTCAGACTCAATCCGGAATCGATCAGCTACTATGAAGCGGCTTATGCGGCGGGAGCTCCGGAAGCACCGTTTGCACTTTATCGTTATTACCGCTATCACCTGTCCGACCGGACATCGAGACCATCGGCCAGAAAGTGGCTGCGCCGGGGGCGTGAGGAAGGCTGTGTTCAGTGTCTTTATTCAAAATATGAAAAACCGGAACAGGCCTGGGCACCCGGAAATGTGACTGCTACCGTAGACTGGATCCGCGCAGCAGCTGCATTGAAAGAAGCAGATGCCTTTACACTGCTGGGCAAGCTTTACCAGAAAGGCCACGCCGGCTTGGAAAAAAATGAAGAACGGGCGGCAGAATGCCTGGATGCGGCAACTCAGCTCTCATAAATGAATGAACAGATTCTGGCAGCCCTGACAGTATTACTGTCAGGGCTGCCTTATTCTGTAACGGAACAACAGGTTTTATCTTTCTTGACATGGATTACAGGACAGAGTAAAATTATAAAGATAATTGTATAATTATCAGAACTTAAAAAAATACTACTAATAAAAGGAGGTAAGCTTATGATCACAACAATACTAACTGCAGTCGTTGTTGCTGTCATCGGAGTACTGGCCGGCTATTACATCAGTAAGAGTCAGACAGAGAAAAAGCTCGGTGAAGCAAGGACTTCCGCAGAACAGATAATCAGCGATGCACAAACGCAGGCAGAAGCGAAGAAAAAAGAAATTTTATTTGACGCAAAAGAAGAATCCATTCAGTATAAAGAAGAAGTCGACAAGGAAAACCGCAGCAGACGGAACGAACTGAACAAATTCGAAAACCGCCTGCACCAGAAGGAAGAAAATCTGGATAAGAAATTCGCTCAGATCGAACGAAGTGAAGAAAAGCTGGAACGGCGCAATAAGGACATCGATAAAAAGCAGAAGACTATTGACACTCTTTATGAACAGCAGGTCCACGAACTGGAAAAAATTTCCGGGATGACTCACGACGAAGCTAAAGATATTCTCATGGACGAAATCGAAAAAGAAACCCGCGGCGAAGCGGCGGTTATGATTCGTCAGATTGAAACAGAGGCTAAATCCACAGCGGATAAAAAAGCGAAGGAACTGATTGCACAGACCATACAGCGCTGTGCAGCAGATCATGTTGCAGAAAATACCATTACGGTCGTTAATTTACCCAACGATGAAATGAAGGGCAGAATTATCGGTCGTGAAGGCCGGAACATCCGTGCCCTGGAAACCATGACGGGCGTCGAACTGATTATTGACGATACACCGGAAGCGGTTATCCTGTCCGGATTTGATCCCATTCGCCGTGAAATCGCACGGCTTGCGCTTGAAAAACTGATTCTGGACGGACGGATTCACCCGGCCCGTATTGAAGAAACGGTTAAAAAAGCACAAAAGGAACTGGAAACACAGATCCGGGAAACCGGTGAGCAGGCATGTTTTGACACAGGCATTCACGGACTCCATCCTGAACTGGTCAAACTGCTGGGCCGTCTCAAATACAGAACCAGTTACGGCCAGAACGTGCTCAAGCATTCAATTGAGGTCGCTCATCTGGCAGGTATCATGGCGTCTGAATTAGGCGGCAATGTAAAAATCGCCAAGCGTGCCGGACTGCTTCATGATATCGGGAAAGCCATTGACCATGAAGTAGAAGGCAACCATGTGGAAATCGGCGTCAGTGTTCTTAAGAAATACAAGGAAAACAAGAGCGTGATTCATGCCGTTCAGGCACATCACGGAGATATTGAAGCCACCACCATGGAAGCGGTTCTGGTTCAGGCAGCGGATGCTATTTCTGCAGCCCGTCCGGGTGCCCGCAGAGAAACGCTGGTTTCATACGTTCAGCGTCTTGAAGAACTGGAAAGCATCGCCAATTCGTTTGATGGAGTTGAAAAGACCTATGCCATTCAGGCAGGACGGGAAATCCGCGTTATGGTCAAGCCAGAAGTCGTCAATGACGAAACTATGGTACTGCTGTCGAGAGACATTGCCAAGAAAATTGAAAGTGAACTCGAATATCCTGGCAACATCAAGGTTAATCTGATCAGAGAAACCAGAGCTGTTGATTTCGCCAAGTAATTAAAAAGACCGTTGTACCGGATTTTATCCGGTGCAACGGTCTTTGTTTATTTCAGCGAGAAGGTAAGCTGAACGGGGTTATGATCACTGTATGCAAAGTCAGTATCAATGTTTTCGGCGGTGGCTTCCACATTCCCGGAGACTATAAATCCATCTACGATCGTTGTGTAGGTTACGCCTTCCTGCCATGGAATATCTGAGCTGCGCACTGTTGGTACTTTCGAAGCGTTCGAAGCGTCCACGACTGAAAAACCGTCCGGCAGTAATGAACTGTCAAAGTCTGCTACCCAGGAAGGTACATTCATGTCGGAAGAGAAGGAATCTTTTTTACCGGTCAGGACTTGATTGAAATCTCCGCCGATAATCACGTAATTTCCCTTGTCGTACTCGCTGCCGATATAATCCGAAAGGACTTTCATCTGCTCTGTACGGATCGTTCCGTCCTTGTCGTAGGCAGACATATGACTGTTAATCAGGACCAGCTGTTTATCCGTGCCTTCGACCGGAATTCTGTTTACCGAGAAACAGCGGTCGAGATCTGTAAATTTGATGAAGAAGCTTTCATCAACAGGGTAGCTCATCCGGGTGGCGTCCGTAATTTTAAATTTGCTTAACGAAAGCAGACCGGCCTGTACGCTTCCATGCGGTTCGTTGAACGGATAAAGCAGATAAGCGGAATGAAAATTGTTGGCAAATACATTCGCCTGATCCGGGAAGGCATCTTCGAACATCTGAACCATGTTGATATGCCAGCTGCGGGTAGAATCCTGATCGACCTCCTGAAGCAGGGTAAAGTCCGGATTGAGTACTTTCAGGTCTTTGATATCACCGTTTGTATCGTCTTCGACGACTTCACTGCTGGCCGCACGGGAGCTTTTTCCCGTTACTTTGGTACCGTCTTTCATTTCTCCGGAATTCATAAAAAAACTGAAATCCTGATTATAGGCACCGAATCCGGTGTTCCAGGTGACTACCGAATACTTCTGTCCCGATTTAATACGGTTTACCTGATTATTTCCGACATCCAGACTGGTGTTATCGGCAATCCGGTAATAATTCACACTCATATACACGACGTATCCGCCTGCGCAGCCCACGATCACCAGAAATAGAATCAGAATCGTAATCCAGATCTTTTTCGAGGTTTTCATCGGCGGCTTCTTGGGGACTCTCAGCTGCTGTTTCAATGTTATTCCTCCAGATAGTTATGTTAAAATTATATCCTTATGCGGGTAAAAAGAAAACCGGATGAGGTCCTTATCAGAATCTGCCCGGTCACTGTTCAGGCAGATTTTCATGTTAAAATAGGAATATGAAAATTTTAATGATTGGAGATGTCTCGGGTCGACCCGGCAGAACGCTGCTTACGGAACATCTGCGGGACATTGTCCGTGAAGAGAATGTTGATTTTACGGTGGTCAATCTGGAAAATGCTTCCGGAGGAAACGGCATCACCGAAAAGAATCTTAAAGCGATGCTTTCCCTGCCCATTGACGCGGTTACGATGGGCAATCACGTCTGGGGGCAGAAGGAGACAATTTCTTACATAGACCGTTACCCAATGATGGTCAGGCCGCTGAATTATCCAAAGTCGGCTCCGGGAAGGGGTTATGCCTTTTTTGAAAAAGACGGTGTGAGAATCTGTGTCCTGAATCTGTCCGGCCAGGTTTATATGAATAATATGGATTCTCCGTTTCCTGTGCTTGACGAAGTCATTATGGAGCTGGTAGAAAAGAGCGATGTACTTCTGGTCGATTTCCATGCGGAGGCTACTTCTGAAAAGCTGGCCTGTGGATTTTATCTGGACGGAACCGCATCTGCGGTAGTCGGTACACATACGCACGTCCAGACAGCAGACAACCGGATCCTTCCGGGCGGAACAGCCTATATTACCGATCTGGGTATGACCGGACCACTTAACGGTATTCTGGGTGTGGACCGGAATATAATCATGGAGACCATGGTGACCAAAATACCCAAACGCTACGAGATCGATTTGAAACGTCCCTGGCAGATTAACGGTGTATTGATTGATGTTGACGGGAACAGCGGGCGTGCCCGCAGGATTGAGCGTCTGTATCGTATTTATGAATGAACGGTTTTATCAGCCGCCTGCCTGAGCCGGGCAGAAGTCTGATAAAAGTCTGATAAAAGTCTGATAGAAGTCTGAATAAAAGGTTTCAAGATGAAGGAGAAAGAATGAGCGAATTTTACGAGAACCCCCTGAACACACGGTATGCATCAGAAGAAATCCTGAGGATTTTCTCTTCTGATTTCAAATTTTCCACCTGGCGCCGTTTGTGGACGGCTCTGGCAGAAGCGGAAAAAGAACTGGGCCTGGATATCACAGATGAACAGATCAGTGCAATGCGGAGCAAAATCAACGACATTGACTATGACCTGGCAGCAAAATATGAAAAGAAGCTGCGTCACGACGTCATGGCTCATGTCCATACATTCGGTGATCAGTGCCCGGAAGCCCGCCCGATTATTCATCTGGGAGCTACATCAGCTTACGTTGGCGACAATACCGACGTAATTCAGTACACGGAAGGACTCAGACATATCAGAAAACTGCTGATTAATCTGATTTCAGAGCTTTCTAAATTCGCCATTGAATATAAGGATATGCCGACACTCGGTTTTACGCATTTCCAGCCTGCACAGCTGACAACGGTCGGCAAACGCGCCGGCCTGTGGATTCAGGATCTGATGTCGGATCTGGAAGATCTGGATTATCTGCTTTCAACAGTCAGACTCCGGGGTGCGAAGGGGACAACGGGGACTCAGGCTTCCTTCATGGACCTGTTTGACAATGACAGCGAAAAGGTGGCAGCGCTTGATCACAAAATCGCAGAAAAAATGGGCTATCAATCCTGTTATGATCTGACCGGGCAGACTTACCCGCGCAAATTTGATTCCAGAGTCATCAACGTCCTTTCAGGGATTGCCCAGACACTTTGTAAATTTGCGACAGATATCCGCCTGCTGCAGCACCTGAAGGAAATTGAAGAACCGTTTGAAAAGAGTCAGATCGGTTCATCGGCTATGGCTTATAAACGCAACCCCATGCGTTCGGAACGTATCTGTTCGCTGGCGCGCTATGTCATTGCAGACGCCATGAATCCGGCTTTTACTGCAGCTACCCAGTGGTTTGAACGGACGCTCGACGATTCCGCCAACAAACGTATTTCCATCCCGGAAGCTTTTCTGGCAGTCGATTCAATTCTGACGATTGCCATCAATGTTTCTGAAGGCCTGGTCGTATATGACAAGGTCATTGCCGCTCATATCATGAGTGAACTGCCCTTTATGGCAACAGAAGATATTATTATGGAAGGTGTAAAGCGGGGCGGAGACCGCCAGGATCTTCATGAAAAAATCCGTGTCCTGAGCATGCAGGCAGGAGAAAATGTCAAAGTACGGGGACTGAAGAATAACCTGATTGAGCTGATTATCGAAGACGGATCTTTTGGAATCACTGAGGATGATGTCCAGAGAATCATGAATCCGGAACTCTATATCGGCCGGGCTCCACAGCAGGTTCAGGAGTATATTGAAAATGTCGTGAATCCCATGCTGGCAGAAAATGCAGATCTGCTGACCATGAAACAGGTAGACCTGAAGGTCTGACAGGCCGATGAATACAGCTGAAACAAAAAAAACAGCGCGATTTCAGCAGGTCGGCATCCGGGCAAGAACCGATAAACTGGGGCATGTCGTTCCTGACAGGATCGATTATGAAGATGAATACGGCGTCATCCGCAAGATCAGGATTACCCGGGTGGTAAAGGAAGAACTGGCAGAATCGAGAAAAAGTCCGATTCCTGAAGCCGGCGGCATCCGCTACACTGTGATTTTCGGTGATCGGATTCACATCCTCTACCGCGTCGGCGACAAGAACTGGTTTCT
>JBMNSG010000017.1:0-28652 GCA_050945075.1 Eubacteriaceae bacterium
GGATAAAAGGATATTCCTGATTGGCACGAATATCCAGGACATACTGGCGGATTTGTTCGATCGTTTTTTCCGATGTATCGGTAGATGGAAACAGGAAAGCAAAGGTAGCCCCCGCCGGTTCGATACTGTTGATCCAGGTATTATCGAGAACCCTGCCCGCATTGTCATCATTGTAAAACATGTAGACAGCGTAGGGACACTTCCAGTAGTGCAGTTTGGCGCAGCGTGCAAACAGAGCGTCTTCCTGTTCTTCCGGAGCTGTTTCCAGAGAAACCAGGACATTATCGATTTCCTTCAGCTCGTTAATATCACTGTCGGAAAGTTCATCCGGCCTGACCAGAAGAATAAAACCGGCATCGCTGTATTTTTTAATAATCGGAATCACTGCAGGGATCATGCCCGGGCCGACCTTCAGGATAAATGTACAGGTCCCGCTGTCATGGGCCTGGCTGATAATTTCATCAATCCGGCTCACCGTCAGATCGCCTTCATTGCCGGAAACTGAAAAATAAACTAGCCAGGGCAGACGAATCCCGGTTTCCGCTTCGTAGTCACGCATTTTCTTCACGCCGAGTGTACATCCGTTATAGCCGATATTTATTCCCAGCTTGATAATTTTGTCAGGGGCAATGTATGCTACTGCATCCTCCAGCATTGTGTAATATGCACTGTCTTCGTTTTCAAGCATTGTTGAACAGGCATCAAAAAAATCACGCTGAGAGGCACCTGTTGAAAATATCTGTCCCATTTCAACAAGATTGCGTATGCTCCGGTGAGGATCCGTTGCAACGTCCTTGATGGATTTGCTCACCAGCATTTCAATCAGCGCTCGAGTTACATCTGTTTTATTCATTGTTCACCAGTCTTATTGGAAATTTCCAACTTATTATAATACCCATACTAAAAGAAACATTATTGTTTAGACAGGGACACAGAGGGCTTGTTGTCGTAAAAGGTAACACTTTTTTCAGTTTGTTACATTTTTGCCCAGCAAAATATTTTTGTCCGATGACATTCCGGTGATTCGGATTTAGAATTCTAAATAAGCTTAAAGGCGTATATAACGCGAATAAATCTGAGTGCAACTCAATAATGAAATCTGATTGCAGTATAGATAGCGAAAGGAAATCAAAATGGCAGAAAAGAAAACAGCAGCACCGGTTAAAGACAAGAAAACAATCAAGGAACATGTTACCAGCTTTACAGTAAAGCAGGCGCTCAATTTTGTTGATATTGAAGCAGATGATCCGGACCAGACCTTTGAAAAGCTCCTGGGATGGGCAGAAAAATTTGATGACGGAACAGTTACAAAGCAGCTCAATGCTTTTAAAAAGGTTTATGAAGATCCGACTTCAAACTGGTATCAGTTGATCCGTAACGTATGGACCGATGTTGATCCTGGCGTACGTAAGAAATTCTTCGAAAACTTTATTGTCAATACGACAATGCTCGGCTGCCGCAGACAGGAAAAGGCTCGTGAAAAGTACGGCTGCAACATTCCGTGGGCTATTCTGATGGACCCGACATCTGCCTGCAATCTTCACTGTACAGGCTGCTGGGCTGCTGAATACGGCAACAAGCTCAACATGGACTTCGATACACTGGACAGCATCATCACACAGGGTAAGGCTGTCGGTACCTTCATGTATATCTATTCAGGCGGCGAACCGCTGGTACGTAAAGACGACATCATCAAGCTTTGTGAAAAACATCAGGACTGCATGTTCCTCTCTTTCACTAACGGTACACTGATTGATGAAAAATTTGCTGATGATATGCTGCGTGTCAAGAACTTCATGCCGGCTATTTCTGTAGAAGGCTTTGAAGAAGAAACTGATTTCCGCCGCGGCAAGGGCACCTATCAGAAGGTTGTCGATGCCATGACGATCCTGAAGGAAAAGAAACTGCCTTTCGGTATTTCATGCTGCTATACCAGCAAAAACTGCGACATCATCGGTTCAGAAGAATACTTTGACGATATGATCGCACGTGGCGCCAAGTTCGCATGGTTCTTCACCTACATGCCGGTTGGTGTTGATGCAGTTCCTGAACTGATGGCTACTGCTTCACAGCGTGAACTGATGTATCATCAGATCCGTAAGTTCAGACAGACCAAACCGATCTTCACCATGGACTTCTGGAATGATGGTGAATACGTACATGGCTGTATCGCAGGCGGCCGTAACTATCTCCATATCAATGCAAACGGAGATATCGAACCTTGTGCATTCATCCACTACTCAGATTCCAATATTCATGACAAGACCCTGATCGAAGCTTATCAGAGCCCGCTGTTCATGGCATATAAAGAAGGACAGCCGTTCAGCAACAACATGCTGCGTCCGTGTCCGCTGCTGGATAACGAAGGAGCACTCGCCGGCATGGTAGACAAGTCGGGAGCCAAGTCTACTGACCTGCAGAATCCGGAAGATGTCCATGATCTGACAGACAAGTGTGAACTTGCAGCCAAGCGCTGGAAGCCGGTTGCTGACAGACTCTGGGAAAAATCACATCCGGAAAGTGCCGGACAGGAAAACGACGCTTAACGCTGGTTTATCCATATAAATAATAACGGGTATCATCCATTAAAAAATTCAATCTGCTGAAAACAGAGGATTGGAGAAGATAATGGCTGGTACCCGTTTTTTTATGATTCGATCTTGTTAATCCGCCTCGCCTTCCGGGGGTAGCATCACGTGGAACGCTGCAGAATAGCAGTATAAAGAATGCCGCCAGTCGATTCCCTGACTGACGGCACTCAAAATCACTTATTGCTTTTTAATAACCGACTGGCTGGCAGTACAACCGTCCGACTGTTCTTCTGGATTCGTTTATCAAACGCTTTTCATGACATTGCCTGCAAATCTTCGGGCAGCGATTTCATCCAGATCGTCCGGGTGTACAAGCGCCGTCTTGAAATTCTCAAGCATTTTCTGGTATTGAACATTTTCAGGATCCTTTTCCAGCATTGCTTCGTATCGTTTTCCGACTGATGCCTGCATGGCACCCTGGCACATGAATTCACCGGCGACGGTGCAGCCTTTTGGCAGATTTTCCCGTACCCGTCCGGCAATCTGTGTGAAGTATCCGGGACTGCCGCCCATTCCGCAGGTGCCAAACAAAGCGACTTTTTTCTTGTCCAGTTTTTTCAGAAAATCTGCAAACTGTTCAGTACAGCTGCCTTTATCAGTCCAGAATCCGGCAAAAACCAGTTCTGATTCAGGAACAGTATCTGCATTAATCTGTTCACAGAGAGTGCCCTCCGGTAAGGCGGACTGGATCGCTTTTGCGATTTTTGCAGTATTTCCGGTTGCGCTGTCATAATAAACTGATGCTTTCATAATCCCTCCGGCTGCGAACATATCACGTTCGCATTGTATTCATAAATGTGTTGTCATTATATATCCAAACCGAAAATACGGGAACAAAAATGAATGGTTTATCGGGCACCGGAGAGGAAATAAAACATTTTATGCTTCTGTGTAAGTCTGGTTGTATTCGTCTGTGGCCTGTGAAGCCTGTACCTCACCCTTGCCGCAGCGGGGACTGGTGAGCAGGCAGTGTTTGCCGCAGCCTGTACAGGTTAATCCGCTCAGATACTCTTGCAGGCTTACCACAGGTTCGGTAATCTGGGTACCTGAATCGGCGACGGTTACTTCTTCGGGTACTTCGGCGGGCTGCTCCGTAATCACCTGGACTTCCTGGTTGTCTGAACTGGAAGCACTTGCGGACTGTTCATCTGCAGTATTCTGTACTGAAGAGGCAATACTGCGATACTGGCCCCAGGCGAAAATGCCCAGCATCAGCAGGGAAGCAGTTATGGTTATCCTGTTTTTCAGGCGTTTTCCGGCTTTTCCGCTGAAAACAGCATGGACCGATTTTTTCAGATATGAGGCGTGCATGAGCAGATGGAGCAGCATCAACCCGCCTGCCAGGTAGGAGCTCCATTTATGGATGAAGACGAAGAGAGCCCGGTGGCCGATTCCCAGATCAGGAAACAGTACAACGGAGATGAGGATCCCGGTAATCAGCGAGATCAGCAGTGTAATGGCTATTGTACTGTTCATCAGTATTTTCAGGGAACGACCATTGTCGTTCCGTCCGGTCGCGTCTGTTTTACACTCATTTCGCTGTGTGGTCTGATGTTTCAAGACACCGCGTATCCAGCCGCTGTTCAGACATAGATGGATCAGTACCAGAAGTCCTGCTCCCAGTCCTGCCGTTTCGTGCCATGTCCAGCCAGTCTGTGTGGCAAACATGAGCGAGAGAAACAGCAGTGTCATCGCCAGATCGACCGCCAGTTTGTTTTTTAGTTTATTCAAATGAAGATACCTCTTTCGTTTGGTTTGTTTGATAGATCGATGATAACGTGAAAATGTGACAAAAATAAGTCGGAGGCTTAAATTCTGATAAAAGCTGGTTTATGATAGTTCTTAAGGATGTGAACGATAATCATAAGAGAGTCGGGCTGGCGGACTCCCCGGATCTGAGATGAATGGAAAAAGAGTATATATAGAAGCAGGCAGTAATAAAAAAAGACGGGTTTATTCAGACCCATCTTTCGCTTTTTTAACAGCCGTAACTGTCAGATATACACAGTATACGAAAATAGCTATGCTCATCCAGTAAAGGATACTCCAGTTTAGCTTGGTAAACAGAGCCATAAGAAGAAATCCACCTGTATAATAGTACATGATTTTATGCAGGCTTATACATAATTCCGGAAGATCCATTTTTTTGCGTTCCTCCGGGGTGAGCATAATAAATGCTGCCAGCAGCTGTGTTCCTTTGCCTTTTGAAAATATGTAACCGCAAACTGCGAATACAACGGCAAGAACAAGGCTTACACCAGATAAACTCATTGTAAAACTCCTGTCTGTATCAAGTTCGCCTGGGGCGATGTCAGGACGATTCAAGTAAAATTTGCAGATAATTATTATACTATAAATATTATACAGGATACAAATGAAAATAAATCGTATTAAGGGAGAATATGAATGAAACAGGAAAATCTGGTTTTTAAGAGTTCGGACGGGATTCATGATCTGCATGCGAAGCTGTGGCTGCCTGCGGGCGAAGTTAAAGGTGTGATCCAGATTGTTCACGGGATGAATGAATATATCGGACGCTACGCCAATTTTGCCGGGTTCATGACTGCACACGGCTTTGCAGTAGGCGGAGATGATCATCTGGGCCACGGGACCAGCGCTGTGAATTCCGATGAACTCGGCTGGTTCGGTGACAACAACGGGGCCGGATACCTGACTGAGGATGAACATCTTTCTTATAATGTTCTCAGATCCCGTTTTCCGGACTGTCCATATTTTCTGCTCGGTCACAGTATGGGTTCATTTATTTCCAGAAATTATGTCGCGCATTTTGAAGATGAACTGACCGGCTATATCTGCATGGGCACAGCCGGCCGGAATCCTGCCTTGTCTATGGCGAAAACACTGTCTGCATTGATTCGTACTGTACGTGGCCCGCGCTATCGCAGCGAATTCCTGAAAAAACTGAGTTTTTCAGGCTATAATGATGCGTTTAAAGACGAAAAAGATCCGAATTCCTGGCTTTCCCGCAATGAGCAGGACAGAATCGACTATGCGGCAGATCCGTGGACACAGTTCACTTTTACGACAGCAGCTTACCAGGATCTCTTTAACCTGCTGGGCGAAGTAACAGGAAGCCAGTGGGCATCGAAAATCAGAAAAAATCTCCCGATCCTGATTGTTTCCGGTGATATGGACCCGGTAGGATCTAACGGCAAAGGTCCGAAAGAAGTTTATTCGTGGCTGAAGTCAGAAGGTATGGAAGATGTCACGTTAAAGCTGTTCAGGGGTGCAAGACACGAGATTCTGAATGAAAATAACAGACACGAGGTTTATGATTATCTGCTGAACTGGATGGAAGAAGTGAAGAACAGGCAGTCTCAGGCAGTCTGAAAATATCAATCAAAAAAAGCCCCGGAACAGGGGGCTTTTTTGATTTCAAAACATGCTGTTGTTTTCCGGATTTCTGTTCATTCCGGACCTGCTGTCTTTTATGAAACTTCTGTCTGTTTTGATGCCGTAAGTTTCCCGGTTTCGGGAATCCCGTTTACCCGTGCGGCAATTTTTCTGATCAGCAGCCGCGGTGCTACACGTACGCCCAGTGATGCCAGTTTGATCAGCGACCCCGGGAAACTTACGGCTTTGCCGCTTATCACAGTGCGGTATGCATCCCGGGCAATGACATCGGGTGAGGCAGACGGCATTCCTTTAAAGCCTTCTTTCAGACTGGCAGCTTTGTTGAAATTTGTCGCAACAGGACCGGGGCAGAGGGCAGAAACAGTAACATCGTCTGACGCGAGCTCTTCTGCAAGAGACTGAGAAAAAGAAAGCACAAAGGCTTTGGTGGCATAATAGGTCGCCATATAGGGTCCGGAGTACATCGCACCTGCAATAGAGGCAATGTTCAAAATGCGGCCGCTGTGGCGGGTTGCCATCTGTTTCCCGAAAACATAGCACATCTGCATTAATGTAATAACATTCAGTTCGACCATGCGCTTCTGTTTATTCCAGTCAGAATCGACGAAGGAGCCGTGATCGCCAAAGCCGGCATTATTAATCAGAACGTCAACCTGAATCCGTTCCTGTTCCAGTTTATCAGCGATTTTGACAGCTTCATCAGGTGAAGTAAGATCCGCTGCTATAACGGTAACGGTTATTCCGTATTTATCTTCAAGTTCCTTTTTAATGATTTCAAGACGGTCAGCGGAACGCGCGACCAGGACTTCGTTAAAATCATGGGAGGCGAAAACCTCCGCACAGGCTTTTCCGATACCGCCGGAAGCGCCGGTTATCAATACTGTCTGTTTCATTTTATTCCTTTCTGCTGCAGGAGGATTACCCTGCAGATACTGGCTGTTTTTATCATACACTTTTTTGCTTCGGTCAACCTTTGCAGTTTGCAAGAATACTTCAATCATGATAATATATTTCATATATGTAGAAAAGTTTATATCCGTTTTCAAGTACGGAGAAACGGGGCATTATGAAACGAAAATTATCAATGCTGGTTGTGCTGGCCATGTTGTGTACTGCGGTTTTCTGCGGTTCCGCACTGGCTTCAGTTACACCGGCTAAATTAAAAATATCAGCGCCATCTGTTCTAAGCGGAGAGGATGCTGTCATTACAGTCTCTGCTGCAGACAAAGACGGAGCGGCCATTACCACCGGAAGCATTACTGTTACAGTGAACAGCACGGATTTTACGACAACCCTCACTGTGAAACCGGATAAGGACGGGACAGTCACGCTGACACTGCCTTCAATGCCAGCTGGGAGTTATGAGATCGATGCGGACTACTGTGACACCTCGTTAAATCCTGTTTACAGCAATGCAGATGCATCGGCTGTGCTGGATGTCAAGGTACCGCTTAAGATTTATGAAGCACCTCAGGCAGAACAGAAAACATGGGCGTATGGAACCACGCTTTCACAGATCAGTCTGAGCGGTGGTATCGCCAATGTGAGCGGGACTTTCAGCTGGAAAGATCCGGATCAGAAACTTACGGTCGGGAAGAATCGCTGTGCAGTTGTGTTTACACCGGATGACAGCTTTTATTCACCGGTAGAATTCGGCGGCGACATTACAGTAACCATTGTTCAGGATACACCGGTTCTATCGAATCTCTCGGCTGCTCCGATCGATGAAGGAGATACACTGTCTGCTTCAAATCTGACGGGGACGGCGGTCAGTAAAGTAACGGGAGAAAAAATACCGGGAACCTTTACGTTTGCGGATCCGAATCAGTCTATTGACTCAGAAACCGATACGGTGACAGTAGTTTTTACTCCGGACGATACCGTCAATTACAAAAGTGTAACCGGTACTGTTGCGGTTGCTGCGAATAAAGGAAAAACATCGGTCACAGATTCAACTGTTCATGAACAGCAGGCAGTCAGCGAAAATACAACCACAGAAACCATTGATGGCAATGATGTTCAGGTCATCAGCTCTGCGGATACAGAAACAACCGGAAGCGGAAATACTTCCACAGCTTATTCCAACAGTCAGGAAACAAAGATCCAGTCACTGGCTTCTTCAGCCAGCGGACTCAAAACGTTCTTTTCACAGAGCTGGGTTTTTCCGGCTACCGGAATACTGACATTGTCCGTTATTGTAGGTTTGGTGATTTTCAGGAAAAAGATTATATAAAAAGCAGCCTTGCGGCTGCTTTTTTTTATTTGGTGTCTGCGGCAATTTCATAAATAGCTGTACAGGCTTCTGCATCAAGAGGAATATAGACTCCTTCGGATTTACCGGTCAATCCCAGCTTTTCAACCAGTTCAGGAATATCGCCCTTCCGGCAGCCCAGTTCTTCGAAATTCAGCGGCATACCGATTGATTTGAGGAATGCTCTGAAACGGGCGATTCCTTCAAAAGCGGCTTTCTCGTCACTCAGGTTTTCATCCACTCCGAATACCCGCCAGGCCAGCAGGGCCATGCGTGTGGGGTCAATACCGGCGGTATATTCCATCCAGGCCGGGAATATGACGGCAAGTCCTGCTCCGTGGGTGACATCATACATACCGGAAAGCTCATGTTCAAGATGATGACTGGCCCAGTCCTGGGTCCGCCCCACGCCGCAGGTATTGTTATGCGCCAGCATCCCTGCCCACATCAGGTTGGCACGAGCCTGGTAATCATGCGGATTTTCTATGACTCTGGGCGCTTCATTCATAATGCCCATGAGCAGTCCTTCACAGAGCCGGTCAGTGATTTCCACATCTGGAGTAGTGGTGAAATAACGTTCGAGGATATGCGCCATCATATCGGTAATCCCTGATGCTGTCTGCCACGCCGGCAGTGTTTCTGTAAGCTGTGGATCCATGACTGAAAACCGGGGACGCATCAGTTCAGACTTCAGGCCTCGTTTCAGACCATTTTCTTCATTGGTTATGACAGAATTGGGAGAGCCTTCTGAACCGGCAGCAGCAATAGTCAGAACTGTACCGACCGGAACAGCTTCTGTTACCGGTGCTTTTTTCTGATACAGATCCCAGAAATCGCCATGAAAGGGAATACCTATAGCGATCGCTTTGGCAGTATCAATAACAGAACCGCCGCCGACAGCCAGGATAAAGTCGGCTTTCAGTTCGCGTCCCATTTCAATTCCCTCACGAACCAGTCCGGATTTCGGATTTGGCTGGGCCCCGCCAAGTATACTGTAGTTCAGTTTTTCGGATTCCAGCGAATCGGTAATCCGCTTGATCAGTCCGCTTTTGACAGCACTGCCGCCTCCGTAAACCAGCAGGACCCGGGAACCGCCGTATTTTTTAACGAGCGCGCCGGTCTGATTCTCGGTATCCCGCCCAAAAACAAATTCCGTTGGTGAACAGAAAGTAAAATTATCCATTTGCTGAAAACCCCGTTTCTTATTTGTATAACCAATTCAAAACCACTGAAAACAATGATTTAAAAAAGGACTGCGCAGCGCGCAGTCCGGATGCACGAACAGTCCCATAAAGACTGCACCTGCGATTTTTATTCAGCAACAGCATTCGAATAGGTCGTTGCTATTTCCTGAAAAACAGCGGTAGCGGCTGTTAGCTGATCCTGAGCGGTCTGCAGCAGCGCGGTGTCGTTATTCGTCAGGGCGGTGTTCATATTCAGGGCTGCTTCATTATAAGCGACAGCAGCCTGATTGATTTTCTGCTGAAGCACATAGGCAGCATTGTCCGAGCCGACATCACTTATTTTGAGAACAGCATTATCCAGATCAGTGATATTCTGCATAATGGTCAGAATCTGCGCAGAGCCAGCAGTTATACCCGGGTCTGTCAGAATAGTCCCATAGTCAGTCATATCAGTCGGGATGGTATTCATAAAGTTCTGTACATCTGCGTTGTTCCAGTAACCGGATACCTGTTCCTGTTTACTTGGTTTCTGAACCGAATCAGCGGTGACTGTTACGCTTCCTGACGAGTCGCTGCTGGTCCGGGCCGGCATGAAAGGGAGTGCAATCAGCCATACCCACAGGATGGTATACAGTGCGAAGAACACAGTGACGCTTTTTCTTGCCTTGTCCGTATAGGTCTTGAAATGCCAGATCAGGATCAGTCCGATGGGCGGAAGCAGAATAAGCATAAGCAGTGCGAACCATTCCTGCTTGTACCATGGTTTGGCAGGCAATGCCTTTTCTGCTTCTTTCTTGTCTGTTTCGTTTTGAGACGGCGTATCACAGAGTAGATTGTTGTACAGTTCTCCTGCAGTAGTCGGATTCTCAATCGGTTTGAGATTGCTGTATTCCTGGTTTTCTTCAGAGAGCAGCTGTTCTTTGGTGTCATTGGCTGCCGGTGCTTCTGTACCCGCTGTGTCTGTGTTTCCTTCTTCCGGGGTTTCACCGATAACAATGACAGCATCAGCATCATCCGGTGACTTATAGACAGTCACACCCGGCTGCGGATGTTCGGGTTCGGACAGCGTTTCGTTTGTTTCTTCTTCTGTATGATTTGTATCCTGTTTATCTACAGATTCGGCTTCACCAGTTTCTTCCGGTTCAGCGGTTTGATGCGTGACAGAATACAGTTGTTCTGCTGATTCGGCCGCCAGAATTTCAGCAATAGGCAGCGGTGTGGTGACACCTTCCTGCAATTCAGAGAAATCAGGTGCCGTTACTCCGGAATCTGCTGAAGTGTCGGAAACAGGCTGATTTTCTGCTTTTTCAGCCTCATCCTGCTGTGTACCCGTTTCGGTCGAAACCGGGCTTTCGTTTTCCTGTTCGGCCGGAATTTCGGATTCCTCCGGAACGGCTGTTTCTGGTTTTGCTGTCTGTTCAGTGTCAGATTTCGCAGCCCCGGGATTCAGGATATCTCTAAGTGTCAGATTAACAGTTTTTTTCGCAGCAGTATTCGAGACATCAGCCTGTTCAGATGCCGGGGAAGATTCTTCGGTATCTGTCTTAACAGATTCTTCTGCCGGATTCTGTTCCTGTGTTGTTTCTGCAGCTGCGTCTGGCACAGAAATATCCGGGGCAGAGGTTACCGCAGGTGTTTCTGAAGCTTCGTTTAGATTCAGTTCCGCTTCAGAAGCGGGTTTTCTCCGATGAGGTTCTGCGCCGGTGACGGCTCTCAGGAATTCTTTGTGCAGGTCTTCCAGAGAATCTCTGTCAACCGGTTTTGCAGCCTCCGGCTGATGTACAGCCGTTTCCGAAGCTGCGGCCTGAGTCGTTTCCGGAGCTGCCGGTTCTGCTTTTGTAGTTTCAGCCCTCAGTGTTTTCGCGCCCTGCGTTACTGCTGCAGGTGTTTCTGCTGAAGCCCGAAATTGTCCGTTTTCAGGTAATTCTGCTTCTGCAGACGGTTTAGAAGCGGCAATTGCCGCCAGAATTTTTTTCTGTGCCGTTTCTTCTGCGTCAGGACTGCTCTGGACATTCTGAAGAATACGGGCAACATTATACTTGTAAAGATTAATGTCCTTGTCGTCTTCGCCGTTAATTTCGAGGGTTATCTGTCCCGGACTCTTCTGAGTAAACTGCACGTCAAAAGGAATGCCATTGCGCCCGGCACTGAGAAGATTATCCTCAGTCAATTTGATGTCGGTGAAACCGGCTTTTTCAAGTGCGTCGAGCGAACTCGAAATCCAGACGGCCAGACTGCCGCCTGCGGAAAATCGCTGTTTCATTGACTTGCTCCTCTTTCATAATATTGAGTATCTAAAATTTACATTCTGAAGGATGTCCTTCGGTTTATGTCAATTCTGAAAAAATTCTTAAATTAGTTATACCATAACTGAAAAAAGCTAACAATATTTCAGGGGGTAAGTTTATAAAAACTGTAAAAACTTTGTAACAAAATAGCAGATTATTGCTGTTTCAGTAAAATATGTTTATTTTCAGCCGCTTGAAAAGTGCCTGTATTCTCAGAGACGTGGATTTTGAACAGTAAACTCTGCTTGACGCAGGGAAAAGCGTTCTGTATAATAAATAACGTTGAAATATTCAGCAAGCGGAAGTGGCTCAGTGGTAGAGCATCGCCTTGCCAAGGCGAGGGTCGCGAGTTCAAATCTCGTCTTCCGCTCCATTTATTTCACGCGGAAGTGGCTCAGCTGGTAGAGCATCGCCTTCCCAAGGCGAGGGTCGCGAGTTCGAATCTCGTCTTCCGCTCCATTTGACGATAAAAGCCGGACTTTTCAGTCCGGCTCTTTTTTATGCTGTTCTTTTTTCTATGTATAGTCTGCTTTTATTTATTTTCCTTCTGTTCGTCAAATATGGTGGGCTTTGCTGCAGGCGGTTTGTAATCCGGGTGCTTCTTAACATAATTCAGATTCCAGACGGAACCGAATATCAGGAATATTGGCAGTGCACAGCCGGAAATTACTGAAGTCCAGGTAATGACATTCGAGGTGTAGAGCCCGTAAAGCTGAACAGCCAGCTCCATGAGCAGCAGTACGACCCCCATGACCATGCAGAACACAGATTTCATACCGTTATTCGCATACTTCCAGGCATTGTAGCCGAATAAAAATTGGAAAATTCCTACAAATGTCGTCAATATAATTGAAGTCATATAGGTTGCCGGTGTCTGTCCGGCTATACTTGTGACTGAAATAAACGTGGCTTCGTCATAGGTGCCGATGTTTTTCATTGCATAATAAGCAATTACTCCGGAAAGACCGCCGGCGATCATAAGCAGGACACCGCTGATCTGAACGAAACGGAATCCGGGAAGCTTGACTATTTTCGGAGGTTCGTCCGGATCGTCCATTTGTTTCAGCGAGCGCTGTACTTCAGTCGGATCCACGGATTTGAAACTCTCCTGCCGTTTCTGACGTTTTGCTCTTTTAGATCCCATAAAATAAATCATCCTTTCCTTCTCTGATTCGTTCTATATTATAACAGAAATAAACTATATTAAATGCTAACCATTGCTGTTATTATGGACAGTGTAAGGGTATTACGGACAAGATATAAATAAATCAGGAGGTAAATTATGTTAGCTGATGAATACCGTCAGGTTATGGAAACCAGAAGAAGTATCTATGAAATCGCCGACAAGAGTCCGGTAAGTGATAAAAAGATTGAAGAAATTATCGCAGCCTCACTGCTGGCAACACCTTCTTCATTTAATTCCCAGAGTGCCAAAACTGTTCTCCTGCTGGGAGACGCTTCAGATAAACTGTGGGATATCGTATTGGAAACACTGAAGAAAATTACGCCGGCAGAAAAATTCGGAGCTACGGAAAAGAAAATCGCATCGTTCAAAGCCGGTTACGGAACCATCCTGTATTTCGATGATACCGAAGTTGTCGACAACCTGATCAAGGCTTTTCCGACATATGCAGAAACTTTCCCGGTCTGGTCCATGCAGGCAATGGGCATGCTGCAGCTTAACATCTGGCAGCTGCTGGAAGCGAACGGACTCGGAGCCAGTTTGCAGCATTATAATCCACTTATTGATGAAGCTGTCCGCAAAGAATGGAATATACCCGAAGGCTGGAAACTCTGCGCTGAAATGCCGTTCGGAGAAATCGTCAGTATTCCGGAAGCAAAGAACAAGAAACCTGTCAGCGAACGTCTGCTCATCTTTAAATAAGACTTTAATAAAGGGCAGGTTGTCCGTCTCATGGAGCAGCGTTTCCGTCTTGTGATACAATATTAAGAATCATAAAACGATCATAGTTGAAGACAGGAAACAGAATGAAATCCAAGCTGACACAATTCAGAACGGTTGAGCACCTTCCGCTGAGGCAGATTCTGCAGAAAATGCATATCAGTGACGAAGAACTGCTGACTCTGCTGAAAGTCTGGAAGTCTCAGGGGCTGATAGAGAATTCAGGAGCGCTTTATCAGCAGCTTGAGCTTTCGGTTAAACGAAGAAAAAACAGGGAAAAGCATGAAGCGCATGAGATGATGTTTGAAGAATACAAGCTCATGCGCCGGAACGGGCAGAGCACCGACGAGATTGCTGTGAGTCTCGGCAAGTCACCGGAACGGGTGATTCGTCTTAATCAGCGCTGGTACAAGGAGCTTGCGGAAACAGGACTTTCTGACGGTCAGATTGCCGAAGAAATGCTGCTGCCGGATGCGGAGCTTATCCCGATTTCAAAGGCGCTGGAGGAGAAGAAGCGGCAGAGCCGTGCCAGTGCAAGAAAGAAAAAGACATCGAATGCGATTTATTCATCGTTCCATATGCCCAAGCTGAGACGTGAACTGGACAATCCTGAAGATTATCTGATTTTCGATCTGGAAGGCATCCAGAATCCGGACGAACTCATCGAAATTGCAGTGATCAATCTGCGCGGAGATGTGATTATGGACACGCTGGTGCGTCCGACTCATAAGATTAACTGGCGAATCGCCGAGCTTACCGGTATCACGGATCGTATGGCAGCACGGGGACAGAATATCCGGACAGTTATGAAAACGCTCAAGGCAGTTACCAACGGCAAGACCATGATGTCCTGGGGAACGGATTACGATAAGGTTCTTCTTCAAAAGGCCATTTTGTCCACAGGGATCAATCTGAACTGCAATTTTGCCTGTGCCCAGAAGATTCATATGGGCAACGCCGGACTGAGCAGACAGATTGCACTGCACAAGGCACTGGGGGAAGAAGACCAGTCGCACCGGGCGCTTGATGACTGTAAAATGGTACTCGAAGTACTCAGGGAGGATCTGCGTATCGGGGCGGAAGAAGAGGAACAGGAGTGAAGGAAATGTATTTTGCATATCCGGCCATTCTGACAAATCGAAAGGAAACAGACGATATTCTGGTAGAATTTCCAGATCTGGATATCGAACCGTTCGCAGTCCCGGAAAGCCAGCGACCGCAGCTTTTCGATATTGTCTGGGACAAATGTGCCAGGCATGTTCAGGAGCTTCTGATTCTCGGGAAAACACCGCCGCAGGGAACAAAACTGGAAGAGCTTCCGTTGTCCAAAACGCATGACAGAGATGCTATGCTGGTCGAACTTACTACTTAAAGCCGTTTAAAGCCGTCTTTCAGAACGGATTATAAAAGGGACTGTAAACTACAGATTACTCTGTCGGTTACAGTCTCTTTTTTATGTAAAAAAGCCGGGCAGAGAAGATCTATGGAGGATCTTCTCTGCCCGGCTGGTTTTATAACAGATTCAAACAGGATTCGTTAATTAATGCCCTGCACATCTCTGTCCTTGAGGACAACATCGTGTGCACCGCCTTCTACCAGGCTGGTAGATGAAATAACGGTAAGCTTGGCTTTCTGCTGCAGTTCCGGAATGGTCAGTGCGCCGCAGTTGCACATGGTGGAACGAACCTTAGACAGCGAAATACCTACATTGTCGCGCAGGCTTCCTGCATACGGGACGTATGAGTCAACGCCTTCTTCAAAGGAAAGCTTGGCATCTCCGCCCATATCATAACGCTGCCAGTTTCTGGCACGGGAAGAACCTTCGCCCCAGTATTCCTTCATGTAGCTGCCGTTGATATTGACCTTGCGGGTCGGTGATTCGTCGAAACGTGAGAAGTATCGGCCCAGCATCACGAAGTCAGCGCCCATAGCCAGTGCCAGGGTAATGTGGTGGTCATAAACAATGCCGCCGTCTGAGCAGATCGGGATATAAACGCCGGTTTCGCGGTAATATTCATCACGGGCTCTTGCTACTTCGATGACAGCTGTAGCCTGGCCGCGGCCAATGCCTTTCTGTTCACGGGTAATACAGATTGAACCACCGCCAATGCCGATCTTGATAAAATCTGCGCCTGCATCTGCGAGGAAACGGAAACCGTCACGGTCTACAACATTGCCTGCTCCAACCTTGACTGAATCCCCGTAATTATCGCGGATCCATTTAATAGTGAGAGCCTGCCATTCGGTATAACCTTCGGATGAGTCAATACAGAGGACGTCGGCTCCTGCGTTGATCAGTGCGGGAACACGTTCTGCATAATCACGGGTATTGATACCGGCACCGACAACATAACGTTTTTTGGCGTCCAGCAGTTCCAGCGGATTGGATTTGTGTTCGTTATAGTCTTTGCGGAAAACAAAATACAACAGGCGTCCGTCATCGTCGATAATGGGCAGTGTATTCAGTTTATGTTCCCAGATGATGTCATTGGCTTCAGAAAGTGTGGTGTCTTTTCCGGCAGAAACAACTTTTTCTGCCGGTGTCATGAATTCCTTGACTCTTGTATCGGTTGAAAGTCTGGATACGCGGTAGTCACGGCTGGTGATAATGCCGACGAAGCGGCCGGTTGCAGTCCCGTCATCGGTAACGGCCATGGTCGCATGACCAGTCTTGTCGCGCAGTGCCAGGACGTCTTTTAATGTGTCTTCCGAATGAAGATTGGAGTCACTGGGTACGAAACCGGCTTTATAATTTTTGACTGATTCGATCATTGCGGCTTCGTCTTCGATAGACTGTGAACCGTAGATGAATGAGACGCCGCCTTCTGTTGCCAGTGCGATGGCCATCTTTTCGCCGGATACGGACTGCATAATGGCGGAAGTAAGCGGAATGTTCAGTGAAATTTCCGGTTCTTCACCGTGTCTGAACTTTACAAGCGGGGTTTTCAGTGAAACATTGTTGGGAATGCATTTGTCTGAAGAATAACCCGGAACTAGCAGATATTCATTAAACGTTCTGGACGGCTCGTCGAAATAGTATGCCATTGAATCTCCTTTTAATTTAGCTGATAAAATCGGTTTTCTGCGAAATGTTTTAAGTGTCAGTATAGGACTTTATACACAAGCTGTCAATAACGAAACCTGAAAAAACATAATGTAATCGTCAAGCTCTGTTATAATGTAGGAACCGGCCCGGATACTGAGTGCTTTTAACTGATAGTATCATTTTATTACAGATTACGGGGACCGGACAAAACGAAATTTCAACAGATTCGATACTTTTTATTATACAGGCTATTATACGTGCCAGTGACCGGATAATCCTGATCCATTTCAGGTGAAAACCGTACAGAATTATCGGGAAAAGCGGAACGAATTTTTATATACAGAACTACTTCAGAGAAAGGGGAACGCATGGAGGAACTCACGGGTACAGTCGCCAATATCATATTCAGAAACGAGGACAAGGGCTATACCGTTGGGATCCTGGAAACAGATGATGATGCCCCGGCCTTTACCGGTTATTTTGAATCGATCCGGGAAGGCGATTACCTGACCCTGAACGGGGAGTTTGTCGAGCACCCGGTTTACGGTGAACAGTTCAAGGTCCGCAATTACAGCTTTACGGTACCTGCAACCGAGCAGGCAGTTTACAGTTATCTGAGCTCAGGCATTCTTCCCGGGATCGGTGAAAAGACTGCACAGGCTCTGATTCAGACTTTCGGGACAGATGTTCTCAAGGTGATTGAAAAAGAACCGGACAAGCTGCTCAAAATCAGGGGCATCGGCCGGAAAACACTGGATGGAATTGTCGCAGCCTATCAGGAACAGAACGAAACCCGGAGTACCATTATCGCACTTCAGGAATACGGGATCTCCGCTTCGGCAGCGCTGAAGCTGTACAAGATTTACGAGAGCGCTACCGTATCAATGATTATGGAGAACCCCTATCGGATTATCAGCGAGGTACCGGGATTCGGATTTAAACGGGCTGATCAGCTGGCAGCCAAGCTTGGTTTTGAACGGGACGATCCCAGACGGATTCGTGCCGGGATTGAATGGGTCCTCGAAGGCTGTTATACGGCCGGCAATACCTATCTGGAAGAGAAAGAACTGATTGGCAAGACGGCTGGAACGCTGGAGATTACAGAGCAGGCGGCGCAAGAAGAAATCATCCACGCTTCCCAGGTTGGCGAGCTTCGGGGTGAAACCGGACCGGGCGGTGAGCTGGTATATTATCCGGAAGAGCTGTTCCAGGCAGAAGACAGTGCAGCGCTGGCTGTCGCCAGGCTTTCTGTAGCTCAGACGGGCCTGTCTGTCGGCGACTTTGAAACACTGGCTGATAATATCCAGAATGCCATGGGCATCAAGCTCGACAGTTCTCAGAAAGAAGCCATCCGGGCAGCGGCCCGCAGCAGTCTGTCGGTTATCACCGGTGGCCCGGGAACCGGGAAAA
Organism: Eubacteriaceae bacterium; assembly: GCA_050945075.1. Classification (GTDB taxonomy): domain Bacteria; phylum Bacillota; class Clostridia; order Eubacteriales; family Eubacteriaceae; genus UBA7485. The sequence goes on from JBMNSG010000017.1 coordinate 18,049, forward strand.
CAACGATTATTAACGGGATTCTGATGATGTACGAAAGCCTCGGGATTACTTCCGTACTGGTGGCGCCGACCGGCCGTGCGGCCAAGAGGATGACGGAAACAACCGGGAAAGAAGCGAAGACCATTCATCGTCTGCTGGAATACGAACCGGTAGCCGGTTTTACCAGGGATGAAGACAATCCGGTAGAGACGGACGCAATTATTGTGGATGAAGCCTCGATGATCGATATCGAGCTCTTTGATGCCCTGCTTTCCGCATCGGCACCGGGCACCCGCATCGTCTTCGTAGGGGATGCAGATCAGCTTCCTTCTGTCGGACCCGGCAATGTGCTCACCGATCTGATTGCATCGGAAGCGGCGGAAACAGTCTCGCTTACCCGTATCCACAGGCAGGCGGAGGGAAGTGTCATTTCACGGCATGCCCAGAGCATCATCCACGGTGATATTCCGGTGATCGATAATCAGTCGGATTTTATGCTGGTCGGAAAAGGAAACGAAGAAGTTGCCCTGGAAACGCTGATCGATGTGGTGTGCAACCGCATGCCGGAAACGTTTGGTTTTAATCCGTTTTCCGAAATCCAGGTGCTGGCGCCGTTCAAGCGCGGGACGCTGGGGACGGAAAACCTGAATATAGAAATTCAGAAAAAGATTAATCCGGCAGCTCCGTATAAAAAAGAAATCATCCAGAATGACCGCCTGTTCCGTGAAGGGGACAAGGTCATGCAGATGCAGAACAACTACAAGCTGGGGTGGTCGGATGATGCCGGTAATACCGGGGAAGGCGTTTTTAACGGAGATATCGGCATTATCACCCAGATTGACAACGGCAGAACAGCGGTCCGTTTCACAGATGAAAAGGAAGCTGTTTATGAACGCGAAAATCTGGCGCAGCTTTCCCTGGCTTATGCTGCAACCATTCATAAAAGTCAGGGTTCAGAATTTCCGGCTGTGGTGCTGGCATTGTCCGGCGGGCGCAGTCCGTTTTTAAACCGGAGGCTGCTTTACACTGCGGTAACCAGGGCAAAAAAGAAGCTCATGATTATCGGCAACCGGGATATTTTCCCGCATATGATCCGTAACAATACGCATGCCAGACGGACCAGTATGCTGGCCCGCCGCATTCGTGAATATAAAGAACTCGGGATATAGAAATGATCAGACGACTTGCTTCTGTTTTCGGGAATCTCCTCGATTCTCTGCTGTTTACGCCTGACGGGGTTTGTCCGATCTGCAGGCGCGTGTTGTTTTTTACTGATGACTGGCTGTGTGCCTCCTGCCGTTCCGAACTTACGCACAACAGCGGAGAAATCTGTGAGCGCTGTGGTGCGTCGCTGCGTAACGGGGAAGACCGGGTCTGTGTTTCCTGTTCCAGTCTGGAAGGATCAGAGTCTCTTTCCGGTGGTTTTATCTGGCTGCGTTACAAATCCGGCTGCGGTTCCGTAGTCAGACGGATCAAATCAGGGAAAGCAGCACAGCTGGGCCGTATCTGCGGACGTGAGATGGGAAGCGAAATGGTCAAAAGTGGTTTTCTGGAAAAAACCGGACAGGATGTCCTGATTGCACCGGTCCCGCTTCATCCCCAGCGCCTGCAGGAACGCGGCTACAATCAGAGCCGGGTGCTGGCGGAAGGGATTGCAGCAGCTTCAGGTTTTGAAGTGGCACCCGAGGACAGTTTCCGGCGTATCCGCAAAACCCCGCATCAGGCGTGGCTGGGACGGAAAGAACGTCTTACCAACGTTCAGGATGCCTTTGCTGCTTCCGAAGATGTTTTCAGAGGACGGACGGTGCTGCTGGTGGACGACGTCAAGACAACAGGCGCCACACTGGTCAGTGCGGCCAGCGCAATTTTATCCGCAGGCGCCAATAAGGTCTATTGCGCCTGCCTGACAGATGCAGCATAATGATTTCAAACCGGGATATTCCGGTACGGGGAGAAATCAAAATGATCGATATGCATAACCATATACTGTTCGGGACGGACGATGGTCCGGAAACCATCGAGGAAAGTGTACGCATGGTGGAAGCTGCGGTGGAAGCCGGATTTGACCGGCTCATGCTTACGCCGCATTATTTTCCAAACGGCCCGTATCTGAAAACAGCGGCGGAGAATCAGGAAAAATTTGATCTTCTGTCAAAAGTGGTCGAACGTGCCGGAATTCAGGCAACACTGTACCTGGGAAATGAAATCATGTACGCGTACCAGGTCCCGGATCTGATTTGCAGCGGTGATTTCAAATCGCTGGGGAACACCTGTTATTTTCTGCTGGAAACACAGCGTCGCGGCGCTACTGCGGAAGGACTGCTGGGGGTAGTGAGAAAGCTCGAAAACATGGGCTTTTATTCGATTTTTGCACATCCGGAACGTGTGGATTTTGTTCAGGAGGAACCGGAAATCCTCAACGACTTTATCCGCAGAGGCTGCCTGATTCAATGCAATTACCTGAGCCTCACCGACTATTACGGCCCCATGCCTGAAAAGACCATGAAGGAGCTGTTGAAAATGAAACTGGTGCACACGCTCGGCAGCGATGCCCACCAGAAAGAAGCCTACGAGCTCTGGGATCAGGCGCAGGAAAGCGGTCGCGCTGCAGCAGGAGAGGAATACTGGAAACAGATTACGGTGGATAATCCGGAAAAGATTCTTTCCGGTGAAAAACTGGTTCCGGAAGCAGGACCTGTCTCGATGACCGTATCTTCATATCTGGGCAAGACAGATTTGAATATTATTTTTAATTAACAGCAATCCATGATAGAGGGCATTAGAAAACAGAAAGTATCAGGGAAATAGAAAGTATCAGGAAGAAGGCCGACTGAATCGACTGGTTACCAGAGAAAAAAATATTATCAGAGGTTTCTCTATGCTAAAAAGGACCCGGACTTGATAGTCCGGGTTTTTTTCATGATAAAATAAGGCACATCACTAATAATAGAGTAGAATGATTAAAAACTAATCTGGAAAGATCAAGATGAATTATAAAAAACTGATAGAAAAAGCCGGACAGAATCATGTCCATATAAACGAACCAATGCAGGCGCACACCAGCTTTCAGGTGGGTGGACCGGCTGATGTTTTTATCGAGCCGGATAATGAAGCCCTGTTTGCAGATCTGGTTACAATCTGCAAGGATGAGAAGATTCCTTTTTACATCCTTGGAAACGGCAGCAACCTTCTGGTTAAAGACGGTGGTTTCCGCGGTGCAGTAATCTGCACAAAAGGACTGAAGGGAATCGCAACAGATGATACACTGCTCGTCGCTCATGCCGGAGACACGCTTAAAGAAGTGGCCCAGGCTGCACAGGAAGCAGGATTGACGGGACTTGAATTTGCCTCCGGAATCCCGGGAACTCTTGGCGGCGGAATCCGGATGAATGCCGGGGCATACGACGGAGAGATGAAGGATGTCGTCGAATCAGCGACTGTACTGGATGAAGATGGCCGGATTGTCGAAATTCCGGCAGAAGAACTTCATTTTTCCTACCGCCACAGCCTCCTGCAGGAACGTCCGCTGTGGCTTGTATGCGCAAAGATCCGACTCAAGCAGGGCGACAAGGCAGCCATTCAGGCAAAAATGGACGACCTGAATGGCAGGCGCGCTGACAAACAGCCGCTGGAATATCCATCGGCGGGCAGTACGTTCAGACGCCCTGAAGGATATTTTGCCGGGAAACTGATTCAGGATTCCGGCTTCCAGGGTGTGAAGGTAGGCGGAGCCCAGGTTTCCGAGAAGCACGCGGGTTTTGTCATCAACGCAGGCGGAGCTACAGCAGCGGACATTCTGTCTCTGATTCATCAGATTCAGGAAAAAATCAGGGAACAGTTCGGCGTGGACATTCATCGGGAAGTGATTGTGATCGGTGAAGATCCGGACGGCGCACAAAGTCCCAATGAAGGCACAGCTGCTGAAACAGACAAGCCGCTACAGACGGACAGGAATAACCGGACAGAACAGGATCCGGAATAACAGACATGAAGATCATGCACGATATGCACACCCATACGGTGTACTCCCGTAATCATCATGGAAAAAACACGATTGAGGAAATGGTTGAACAGGGACGAAAAATCGGGCTCAATGCGATCACGATTTCCGATCACGGACGCAATCATCCTTTTTACGGGATTCGTCCGCAGAATCTGAAAGAAATGAGAGCGGAAGTGGATCGTCTCAATGAAAAGTATGACGATATTGAGGTCACACTGGGGATCGAAGCCAATCTGATCGGATCAGACGGTGAAATTGATATCGGAGACGAAGAACGCAGGTACTGTGACGTGATCTACGCGGGTTTTCATTACGGCTACCTGCCCAACAGGGCATCCGATTTTTTTACTTTTCTGATTCCCAATCTGATGGCTCAGCTTATCCCTCCGCTGCGGGAGAAGCGAAAGAAAAAGAATACTGAAGCCTATCTGAAAATGTGTGATCGTTATCCACTGACAATGATTACCCATCCGGGCGATAAAATGCCCATCGAGACGGAAAAGCTGGCAGCAAAGGCAGCAGAGAAGGGTATTATACTGGAAATCAACGGACACCATGACCACCTGAATGCGGAAGAACTGAAAAAGGCTGCGCCTTATGATGTTAAGTTTGCAGTCAATTCAGATGCCCATGCAGTGGACCAGCTTGGCCGGACCGGGCAGGCGGAACAGAATATCCGTGAAGCCGGGATCGACCCGGCACGGGTGATTAACGTGGATTTCAACCGATCATAAAGCATCGTTCAAAATCTGCGGCACCTGCAGATTTTAAGACGATGGATTAATTTGGAAATACAGAATCAGCCGGGAAACAGGCCTCTGCAGCTAACCCGGCTGGATAGATACATGCTGAAGGAGGAATCATGGAAACAGTCATTATTACCGGACTTTCGGGAGCCGGTAAATCACAGGCAGTAGACATACTGGAAGATTTCGGCTATTTCTGTGTCGATAATCTTCCCCAGCAGGCGATCCTGACCTTTGTCGATCTTTGTGAAGAATCGGATATCGAAAAACTGGCACTGGTCACGGACATCCGGGCGGAAGTATTTAAAAATGCCCGGTCGATTCCGTTGCTGGAACTCAAGGAACGCCATCCGTCGATTCAGATCTTATATCTGGAGGCGGACGAATCGTCGCTGGTCAGGCGCTATCAGGAAAGCAGACGCAGCCACCCGCTGGCACAAAGCAGCGGAACGCTGGAAGATGCCATTAAACAGGAACGGGAATGGCTGAAACCGCTTCGCGATGCGGCAGACAATATTATCGATACCACAGATATGAAAACGGCACAGCTTCGTGAGGAAATTACTTCACTTCTGGAAAACAGCGAAAGTCCGGATGTGCAGATTAACATCATCGCGTTCGGATTTAAATACGGACTGCCCCGTTCGGCAGATTTCAGCTTTGACGCCCGCTTCCTGCCCAATCCTTTTTACAAACCGGAGCTCAGGCATCTGACCGGGCTGGATGCACCGGTGCGGGATTACGTCATGAGTTTTGAGGAAGCCCGGGAATATCTGAAAAAAGCGGAAGAACTGGTGGAATATGTCGTGCCGTTCTATAAAAATGTCGGCAAGTATCAGATTACAGTGGCTTTCGGCTGTACCGGCGGTCAGCACCGTTCGGTAACATTTGCATATCTTTTTGCGGAATACTTCAAAAAGCTGGGCTATAAAACGGTTCTCAAAACCAGAGATATCGAAAAAGACCGCGAAGCCCGCTGACGGTGAAAATATGGAAATTAAAGAATATATCAGAGAATATACCGCCCGCGATATTATCAAATCCAGAAATCCGGCTGTCGTCACAATCGGCGGGGGCACGGGAATGGGTGCGATTCTGCGCGGACTGAAAAAATATACGGAGAGACTGACTGCGATCGTGACTGTGGGAGACGACGGAGGAAGCTCCGGACGCCTGCGTGACGATATCGGTATGCTGCCGCCCGGAGATATCCGCAACTGTATCCTGGCGCTGGCGGACGACGAAAGTGTGATGTCCAGTCTGTTTGATTACCGGTTTGACACAGGCGAACTGGAAGGGCACAGTTTCGGCAATCTGTTTCTGGCGGCGATGAACGGGATCAGCAGCGATTTTTACGATGCGGTCAGGCGCACCTCGGACGTTCTGCAGATCAAGGGACGGGTTCTTCCTGTCACACTCGGGCAGATGCGCCTGAAAGCAGCTCTGCAGAACGGTCATATCATTAACGGGGAATCCGAAATTCCCCAGGCAGCAATCCGCGAACACAGTCCCATTAACCGGATTATGCTGGCCGGAGAAAAGATCAAGCCGCTTGACGAAACCGTGGAAGCACTGATGAATGCGCAGATTATTGTCATCGGCCCCGGCTCGCTCTATACCAGTCTGATCCCGAATCTGCTGGTGCCAGGTATCCAGGAAGCCATCCGCCTGTCAGGAGCTAAAAAGTATTATATCGGCAATCTGATGACCCAGCCGGGGGAAACTGACGGATACAGTCAGGCAGACCACCTGGATGCTATCGCGCGTCATACCGAAAGGGACGCGATGCTTTTCGATACGGTGATCCAGAATAATGGCAGACTCCCGGACAATCTCAGGGAGAAATACAGAAGCTTCGGGCAGGAACAGGTGAAGCCTGTGGAAGCCTGGCGTGATCTGAATATATTATCCGGTGATTTGATTGCAATCGAAAAAATGCGGATCCGACACGATGCGGACGAGGCAGCCAGAATGCTGTTTGAAGATTATATGAAGGTAAAGCGGGGATGAGCTACACGTCGACAGTCAAGGAGGATATGCTGCGAACGCCGCCTGACGAAGAACGGCTGAAAAACGCGGAACTCTCCGGCCTGCTGGCGGCTTCTGCCAAGATAACCTTCAGGCCGGAAACCATTTCGTTCAGAATCCGGACTGACAGCGCGGCATTCGCGCGTTATATTTACCGGATTACGGATTCCGTTTATGATATCCGGCCCACCATCACGGCGGAAAAGCAGCTCCAGAATCACCATCATCGTTACACGGCGGAGTTTGCGGACGGACTCAATATCCTCACTGGAACCGGGCTGCTGGCGAAAGGCAGGCACTGGTATTCGCCGGTATTCCGGACTGTCACCGATGCTCCGGAGAATGAACGGCGCAGCTTCCTGCGCGGTGTTTTTCTGGGATGCGGATCTCTGTCTGATCCGGAACGAAGCTATCATATGGAGCTGGCTTCCAGTGCGGCTCTTGCGGAGACGGCGGGTGACCTGCTGGACGGATTCGGCATTCATTCCGGAATCGTCCGCCGCAAAGGACAGAGCGTGGTCTATATAAAGGACTCGGAACAGGTCTCCGATTTTCTGAGGCTGATCGGCGCTTATACTGCATTGATGAGTTTTGAGAATGTGCGAATCAATAAAGAAATCCGCAACGAGGTCAACCGCCAGGTGAACTGCGAGACCGCCAATATGAACAAGACGGTTGATGCAGCCCGGCGCGAGATCAGTGCCATAGCCTTTTTGCGGGAAAAGGGGCTGTTTGAGACACTTCCACAGAATGTCCAGGAAGCGGCTATCCTCCGGGAAGCCTATCCGGATGATGCCATCGGCGAGCTGATCGCGCATTCGCTGGCACCGGTAAGCCGGTCCACCATGCACCGGCGCCTGAAAAAGCTGGTCGATACCGCAGAGAAGGAAAAATGAGCCGGCATCATCATCGGATTAACAGCCGGATCAGCATAGAGAAAAGCTCTGGTAATTGCATAACAATTACCGGAGGAAAGCAGTAATGAAAGAACAGGTATGAGAGAAGAATACGAAAAGCTGGTGGACCGGACAACAGGTGCCATGATCGGCTATTATACAGGAGACGCAAAACGGACGGGTCATTTTCTGAAGGTCCATGCTCTGGCCCGCTACATTGGCCGGCAGGAGAAACTGCCTGAAGAAACCCAGCTGATTCTGGAACTGGCAGCACTGACACATGATATCGGCATTAAGGCGGCGCTTGAAAAATACGGCAGCAGCGACGGCAAGTATCAGGAATTTGAAGGCCCGGGTCTGGCCGGTGAGATGTTTTCAGAAATGGGCGGACTGCGGGACGATCAGATTGACCGCATCTGCTGGCTTATTTCCAGGCACCATACCTATGTGGATATCGATGATAATCTCGATTACCGCATTCTGGTGGAAGCCGATGCCCTTGTCAATGCCGATGAAGAGGAGTGGAGTCCCAAAATGACAGCCTCTTTTATGGAACGGGTGTTCGATACTGAAACCGGAAAAATGCTGATGGAAACAGTTTACAGGCAAGACTCGGATCTGGAAGACAGCCAGCTGCCGGAATAATAAAAATGCTGATAACAAATGCTATCATATATCACAAAAACCAGCTTCTTTTCTGAAACTGGTTTTTTTGTGCGTATATATGAAAAATAATAAAAAAGTAAGATCAAAAGTTGAAATAGTTTGATAAATATTTGGAATGTGAACGGTACTCAACGTATAATGAACGTAAAGAGGTTCATGAAGGAACGTAGAATGAGATATGCTTTTACCAGCAAAAGAACGTGTCAAATTTGCAGAAAGGAGGGTTGAATGACAACCCGAACAGTTCAAAATGAAAATACAGACAGCAGCCCGGAATTACCGGCAGTATTGGAGTGGAACCTGAGCTCCGATTCATTTTATTATTCGGAAGCTTTTAAGCGTTACCGTATAAGCAGGGGACGCGACAGAAATTTTTTAAAAAATCTGAATACACTGGACGGCGTGCATCCTGAGGATCGTTCATTACTGCGCGATATGATGGAACGGATTTTGAACGGTGCTGAAAGGGATGTGGAAATGGTGCGCCTGGAACTTAATTCAGGCGATCAGCACTGGACCAGAGTAGAATCGCAGTCGACCCGGGACAGCAGCGGCATGATTACCCAGGTTACGGCCTCCATCATAGATATGGACGATCTGATAGCCCAGAACAGTCAGCCGGCTACTGTGAAACTGAACTCTTCAACCGATGAACAGGTAGCCCGTGCCGTAGAAATACGCTGCGGCCGTAACCTGCGCTGGCAGACCCAGCGGTTTCAGATGCTGGCCCGCTATTTTAATGCCACTACTTTTGATTATGATGTGGAAAACGACAGACTGACTGTTTCGGGGATAGACGATCAAAACCGGTATCAGGAACACGTGCTCGAAGGAGCTGAAGCCAACTATAAAGTTATAGCCCGGGAAGTCCATCCGGATCAGAGACAGCAGTATCTGGAAAACTGGGAACGCCTGAAAAAAGAGCCCTTTGAAGGGACGATCGAATATCAGCTTATGGAGAATGGGAAGTATGTCTGGTATCTGCTTCGTTTTATCAGTATTGCCGATGAAAAAGGGCGAATATTCCGTATCCTGTCACTGCTTGAGAATATTCAGGACAGGAAAGAAAAAGAAAGCATCCTGGTAGCGAAGGAACGGGCTTTTCGGACCTCCGTGAATTCCAATGCCATGCTGTCTATGGGATTTGATATGACGACATGCGAACGCCTTGAATCCGATGAAGATGTAATCCCCGATGGTATACCGGATACGGTCACGCTGAACCAGTTTATTGAACTCCTGCGCGATCAGATGTATCCGGAAGATGTCGCTTCAGCCGAATCCTGTTTTAATCCCGGAACGGTGCGGGATGCTTTGAATGACTGCCGCGGTGCTGTTGATTTTGACTGCCGGATGCGGTCGATATCCGGAAAATACGGCGGCTACAGATGGCTGAAGGTCCGCTACATGTTTGCCAGCAATCCGAAAGACGGACATAATGATCTGTTTGTCCTGATAACGGATATTCAGGATGAAAAGCTTGAAAAGCTGGCTCTCGTCAAAGCGGCCAGAACCGATCCGCTTACAGGACTGCTCAATATCAATGCATTTCAGGAACACTGCAACTGCAAACGGGCCATGATTACTGAAAACGACTTATTCTGTTTTACAATTATCGATATTGATAATTTCAAACAGTTAAATGACCGCTATGGTTATCAGGGGGGAGATCGTCTGCTGAAAAAGAGCGCGTTGACGCTCAGCACGCTAATGAATAAAAATGATCACTGCGGGAGACTGGCCGGCGATTCTTTTATCGTCTGTATGGACGGTAACGGTGACCGCGAGTTTCTGAAAGAAAAGCTGCGGATCATGAAAACCGCGCTTACCAGGGACCTGGACTCCGGTCTGAAGCTTACAGTCAGTATGGGGGCTGTTCTTGTAGCAGGGAGTTATGCTTCGGTTCGCGGCTGCAGCTGTTTTGAAACAGTTTATGATCAGGCCGATCAGGCAGTCCGGCAGGCAATGGCATCCGGCGGGGACTGTATGGTTGTCGTGGATCCCGATCAGGTACAGGTCAAAAAGGCCTGTTCAAAAACCATCGAAAAGAAAACAAGAGTCGAATCAGTTCTGGATCAGGAAAACAGCAGTACAAGTATTATCGAGGAAAAAGAAAGACCCCGTGTTTATATACGGACCTTCGGATATTTTGATGTTTTTGTGAACGGAACGGCTATTCCTTTCTGTCATACAAAAGCCAAGGAACTGCTGGCACTTCTGACAGACAGACGCGGCGGTTATCTGACATCCAAAGAGGCGATAAGCTGTCTGTGGGAAAATGAAAGC
>JBMNSG010000018.1:0-28352 GCA_050945075.1 Eubacteriaceae bacterium
AATCCGAGTGCCATCACCACCGAACCGGGATTTCCCTGCTTTTCAATCCTGGCAGCAGCTTCCGGATCTGCGGTATAAACGGTAAACTCTTTGTATTCTGTTGTTATGATTTCCGGGTTCATATACCCTCCTGAAATACCCGGACCGGCTGAACAGCCGGATTCCCGGACTGATCCCGGCCGATCTTTCCGATACCGGCCATTCCTGTATTTCCTTCAATTCTGATCCTGACCGGATCACCTTCTTCTGCGTTATCCGGGATATCTGCGAGCCACTGGCCTCTGAGCAGATTTCCGTTTTTCAGAAACCGCTCCCCTTCATGAGAAACCCGTACCTCCGGAATCCCGCTCAAAGCACTGGATCCGCTCACAAGCAGATTCTCCGCATCCAGACTGCCATTTTCGAGTGCATCCAGAGTGACCGCTGCATCTTCGTCAAAAGCGCCTGCGCGGGTTCTCCTGAGTTCTCCCAGACAGGCTGGAATTCCCAGCGACTCTCCGATATCACGGGCCAGAGAGCGGATATAGGTCCCTTTTGAACAATCAACGTCCAGCGTTACCTTGAGCGGCAGATTATCCGCTGCAGTCCTGATGGCGTAAATCGTAACCGGACGGGCTTTTATTTCGACCTGCTGTCCGGCGCGTGCATATTCGTACAGTTTTCTGCCATTCACCTTTAAAGCCGAATAAACAGGCGGTGTCTGCATGATTTCCCCGGTAAACTGCGGCAGAACCTTGTCCAGCTGTGTCTCGTCAAGGGAAAAAGAATCAAGCTCCTTTACCGGCGTGCCGGTAATATCGCAGCTGTCGGTCTCGGTTCCAAAGAGAATTTCGGCCCGGTAGCTTTTATCGTCATTCTCCAGATATGGAATCAGTTTGGTTGCCTCTCCCAGCGCAATGACCAGAACACCGGTCGCATTGGGATCAAGCGTTCCTGTATGGCCGGCTTTTCTTTGACCGGTTATCCGGCGGACCCGGTTAACCACATCATGTGAAGTCATGCCCTTTGGCTTGTCGACAATCAGAAAACCGTTAAGACTCAAGGTGATCCTCCTGCGGCAATGTCTGGAGAAGTTCCTCAAGTTTCGGAATCAGGTCTTTTCTCAGATCGGTTTCCGTCCCTTCAAAAGAGCATCCTGCAGCACGCATATGTCCGCCTCCGCCATAACCGACAGCAATATCGGAGACATCAAGCGGATACGGCGATTTGGAACGCAGTGAAATCCGCCATACACCGGGTTCTGATTCCTTTGCAGATGCAGACAGGATTACCGGACGGATATTCATCCCGATATTGGCGACATCGTCGGTAATATTCAGATTACCGCCGTATTTTTGAATCACATTGTACGGCAGCGCATAAAAAGCAATCTGCTCATTGTCCAGCAGCTCCAGTGCGTGAACCGCCTCCCCGTACAGCTTCATCTGATTAAAGGTTTTTTCAGTATGAAGACATTTGGAGATGGGCGAAAATGTTTTTCCGCCTTCATGCAGCGCAGCAGCAATCTGATGCGTCTGCGGAGTTGTATTGGAAAACTGGAAGGATCCGGTATCTGAAGACAAAGCAGCAAATAAAGCTTCTTTTGACTCTTCATCGACATCGGCGCCCAGTTCTTCCAGCAGCAGATAAACCAGCTCTCCGGTAGCTCCGGTGGTTTCCACATAATTGACGTCGCCATAGCCTTCATTGCTTTTATGATGATCAACGACAATGGTTTCCGCACATTTCGGGAACGGATCCGGTGCAAAGGCATAGTCCTGGGTCGAACAGTCGAGGTAAATGACGGCATCATAGGCGGGTTTCAGTTCAGAAGCCTTATGTTTAAACTGTCCGATTTCTTTGATAAAACCGAGTTTTTCTTCGATTTCCGGATCCATAAAATAATCAACCTGTTTGCCCAGACTTTTCAGCCCGCGGCCCAGTGCCGTGACTGATCCAACGGCGTCACCGTCCGGATGGGTATGTGCAAGAAGCAGAAAGCTCTGCCCTCCGTTGATTATTTCTCCGATTTTTTCTGGTATCTTCATTTTCCGTATTATCCCGCCCTTCTATAAAAGCTGTCTCCGCCCGCTCCGGAACAGAGACCGGTTTATATGAAAAAAGGAGCCCGCAGGCTCCCCTTTTTATTCATCTTCTTCAGGTAGCTCCTCGGAGACTTGTCCCTTTTCATGCAGATCTTTGAGAATGCTGTCGATATGCATACCGTACTCCACTGAATCGTCCAGCTTAAATGTCAATGCCGGCGTGGAATGTGTTTTCAGTATTTTCCCGACTGAACTTCTGAAATAACCGGAAGCCTTCTGCAGTGCTGCCAGCACTTCCCGTTTTTCTGCATCATCACCAAAAATACTGACATAGACGTCAGCCGTTTTCAGATCCGGCGTTGTCTTGACTCTGGTTATGCTGACCGATGCTTCCTGAATTCTTGTATCTTTAACCTTTTGACGAAGCAGCAGACTCAGCTCGCGCTGAATCTGTCCGTCAATTCGTTCTATTCTATGTGATGCCATGATACCCTCCGTTCCGGATGAGATCCGGCGGACTGCCTAGAGTTCTCTCTTGACAGCTTCCATAACAAAGGTTTCGATCGAGTCTCCGACTTTAATATCGTTGTAACGATCGATCCCGATACCGCATTCATATCCCTGAGCAACGTCCTTGACATCATCCTTGAACCGGCGCAGAGAAGCAATCTGGCCTTCAAAGACAACAATACCGTCACGAATAACTCGTACTTCGTCGTTTCTCGTGATTTTTCCGTCTGTTACATAGGATCCGGCAATAACTTTGCCGCCCGGAATCTTGAATGTGTCGCGAACATCTGCAGAACCGGTGACTTTTTCGACAAAATCCGGTTCCAGCATACCTTCCATCGCCTGTCTGACGTCTTCAATGGCGTCGTAAATAACGCGGTAGAGGCGAATGTCGACTTCTTCCTTTTCGGCTGCGGCAACGGCATTTTTATCCGGACGGACATTAAAGCCGATGATAACCGCATTGGATGTCGATGCAAGCATGACATCCGTTTCGTTAATGGCACCTACAGCACCGTGGATTACGTTAACCCGGACTTCATCCGTGTTCAGACGTTCCAGGGACTGGGTCAGTGCTTCTACGGAGCCGCCCACATCAGCCTTGACAATCAGGTTGACGTCAGAAATCTGGCCTTCCTGAATCTTGGAGAAGAGGTCATTCAGGTTGATCTTGTTCTTGTGCTGACGTTCGAAACGTTCAGATTCAAGACGCTGTTCTGCCAGTGAACGGGCTTCCTTTTCGTTTTCCATGACGATAAAATCATCGCCGGCTTCCGGAAGATCCGAAAGTCCCGAGATTTCTACCGGTACCGACGGGCCGGCTTTCTTGATCCGGTGGCCCTTATCGTCGATCATGGTACGGATTTTCCCGTAAGTCGTGCCGGAGATCAGTGTATCGCCGACGTGCAGCGTACCCTGCTGAACCAGCAGAGATGCTGCAGGTCCCTTGCCTTTTTTGACTTCGGCTTCAATGACCGCACCACGGGCCGGACGATTCGGATCCGCTGTCAGTTCTTCCATTTCTGCAACCAGCAGAATGTTTTCAAGAAGTTCGCCGATGTTTTCGCCTTTTTTGGCAGAAACCGGAACCGCGATGGTATCGCCGCCCCATTCTTCGACGACGATTCCGTGTTCAGTCAGTTCCTGCTTGACACGTTCCGGATTGGCGCCTTCTTTATCGATTTTGTTGATGGCGACGATAATCGGGACATTAGCGGCCTTGGCATGGTTGATGGCTTCGATGGTCTGCGGCATGACACCGTCATCGGCTGCAACAACCAGCACGGCTATATCTGTCATCTGAGCACCTCTGGAACGCATCGCTGTAAAAGCGGCATGTCCTGGTGTATCGATGAATGTGATTTTCGCGTTGTCAAAGCGTTCGCTGTTCAGTCTGACGGTATAAGCACCGATGTGCTGTGTAATACCGCCCGCTTCTCCGGAAGTCACGTTTGTTTTTCTGATCTTATCGAGCAGAGATGTCTTACCATGGTCGACGTGCCCCATGACTGTAACGACAGGAGGACGTTTGACTTCATGACCGGTTTCGACGTTGTCGTATTCTTCGAAGATTTTATCCATTACGTCTTCGGAAGTGACCGGTTCGACTTCATAACCGAGTTCCGACGCAACCAGCTGCGCTGTTTCTGCATCGATCTGCTGATTAATGCTGGCCATGGTACCGGCCATCATCAGAGTTTTTATGATCTCTGTCGCACCGATGTCGAGTATTTCCGCAAGTTCGCCTACAGTGAGCAGTTCCGGAATTTCATAAACCTGATTTTTCTTCTGGTCCGCTTTCTTTTCTTCACGCTGTTTCTTGTAGTCGACACGTTTGCTTTTCGTTTTTTTGCTGTTATCGCGCAGTTTCACGTTTTGCTGCTCCGGACGCCCGTTTTGACGGTTCTTGTTGTTTTTCTGGTGTTTACCGTTTCTCGGTTTTTCACCGTTCTGACCAAAATTCTGATTCTGTTTCTGACCATGCTTCGAACTTTTGTTTTGATCATGATTCTGTCCGCGGTTCTGTTCCTGAGTGCGGTTCTGATCATGATTATGGTTCTGTTTTGGCCTGCGTCCTTCTGCTGAACGATTCTGGCCGCCCTGGCGGTTGTCGCCGTTCTGGCGGTTCTGGCCGCCCTGACGGTTGTCGCCGTTCTGGCGGTTCTGGCCGCCCTGACGGTTGTCGCCGTTCTGGCGGTTCTGGCTGCCCTGGCGGTTGTTACCATTCTGGCGGTTCTGGCTGCCCTGGCGGTTATCGCCGTTCTGACGGTTCTGGCTGCCCTGGCGGTTGTCGCTGTTCTGGCGGTTCTGGCCGCCCTGGCGGTTGTCCCCGTTCTGGCGGTTATCGCTGTTCTGACGGTTCTGGCTGCCCTGGCGGTTGTCGCTGTTCTGACGGTTCTGGCCGCCCTGGCGGGGCTGATTGTTTCCGGCAGGTGTTTTCTGCTCAGTTCCGGCATTGCTGTTCTTTACGGATTTCTGTTCATGTCCTGTAGTCGGGGCACTTGCATTCTTCTGCGGTTTTACAGCCTCAGCAGTCTGTTTCTTTCCGGCTTGATCTGCCGGTGCGGAAACAGCTTTTGAATCCGTTTTTCCCTGACCCCGGTTTTTATCCCAGGCAGATTTATTAAAATCCGATTTAAAATGGCCGATCTGGTCGTCAGTGAGCGCGCTCATATGATTCTTGACCGGAATATTATATTGATTGAGCAGTTCGACAAAATCTTTACTCGGAATGTCGTATTCTTTTGCCAGCTGATATACTCTTGTCTTTGACATCGGTACTCCTTTGCTAATTGATCAGTTCATAGGTTTTCTCCGATATTACCTGTTTTAATCTGCAGCCCTCAGGCTGTTTCGTTACGGCCGTCTCCGGCAGCTTCTTTCAGCGAGCCGATTTCTTCTCTGATTTTTTTAACCGTTTCTTCCGGAACCTGCTGTTTAAAGGTTCTTTCCAGATATGAACGGCTTAAAAAACTATCGATGCATTTCGGGTCGCTGCAGATGTATGCGCCCCTGCCGGGTGCCTTACCCGTGGGATCGCAGAAGATTTCACCGTCGGCGTTTTTCACAATCCGCGTCAGGTCTTTTTTTATGAACTTGTTCCTGCAGACGATACATGAGCGCATCGGCTGCTTTCTTTCTTTTTTCATAATAATGACTTATTCATCATCCGAAGACTCGAACAGTTCGTCCAGATCTGCCGCTTCTTCGAACAGATCATCATCGTCGGTATGTTCAGGTTCACTGTCGAACAAATCGTCATCAATCTGCACGTCCGGAATATCATCCAGACTGACTTCTTTCCTGCGGGTATCCTTCTCTGCCATAAAAGCAGCATCAAAGTCGGGATTGTCCGCGGTCAGCCGGTCGTAATCCGTTTTGCTCTTGATATCGATCTTCCAGCCTGTCAGTTTGGCAGCCAGACGGACATTCTGTCCTTCTTTGCCGATTGCCAGTGAAAGCTGATAGTCGTCGACTACGGCCAGTGCCGTGCGTTCTTCCTTGTTGGGAATAATCTTGATTACTTTTGCCGGGCTGAGCGCATTGGTCAAATAAGTATTGATGTCGTCCGAATAACGGATAATATCAATTTTTTCATCATTGATTTCAGAGATAATACCCTGAACTCTGACACCGCGCTGTCCGACACAGGCTCCGACCGGATCGACCGATTCGTCGTTGGTGGAAACAGCAATCTTGGTTCTGGAGCCCGGTTCTCTGGAAATTGAAATAATTTCCACGATTCCGTCATAAATTTCCGGAACCTCCTGTTCAAACAGACGTTTGACCAGGCCCGGGTGCGTTCTCGAAACGTTGATCTGCGGACCCTTTGAGGTTTTCTTGATACTGAGCAGATAGACTTTCAGTCTGTCGCCCGGACGGTAGATTTCTCCGGGTACCTGTTCTGAAGGCAGCAGCAGCGCTTCTGTGCTCCCTACATTAATATGGACAAGTCCGCGTTCTGCGCGGGAAACCACGCCGTTGAGAATTTCATCCTGACGTTCTGAAAATTCGTCATAAATCAGGTTGCGTTCCGCTTCCTTGATTTTCTGAACAATCATCTGCTTGGCATTCTGTGCTGCAATACGTCCAAAATCCCGCGGTGTGATTGTCTTTCTGTAAACATCACCCACATCAAGATTGGGGTCAATCTTTCTGGCTTCCTCAAGAGAGATTTCCAGGGTCGGATTTTCAACTGTTTCGACAACGTTTCTCGCCGAATAAACTGAAATCTCCCCAGTTTCCGGATTCAGTGTGACTTCTGTATCCTGAGCCTCTCCGTAATTTTTCTGATAGGCAGATTTGATCGAGCTTTCAATCGCTTCGATCAGTTCCTGCTTATCAATGTTTTTTTCTTCCTGGAGCGCATCTAACGCTCCGATAAATTCTGCGTTCATGGATCCTCCTAAGCTAAAACTCTATTACCGGAGCCGCTTTGGAAATCTCCTTTCTTGTAAAACAAATCTCCCCGTTCCCGGTATCGAGAACAATCGTTTCAGGTCCGGCTTCTTTTAGAATACCCGTAAACTCTTTTGAACCGTCCCGTTTTACGAAAAGACTCACCGTGATCTTTTTACCGACTGCTTTTTCATAGTCCCGGTCCCGTTTCAGAGGTCTGTCAATTCCCGGTGATGAAACTTCCAGGAAATAACTCTGGTCAATCGGATCTTTTTCATCCAGGAACGGATCGATAATCCGGCTTACTTTCTCACAGTCGTCGAGCGAAACGCCCTCCGGACAGTCAATAAAAGCAGTCAGAATCCAGTCAGGTCCGTTTTTTTCAAAAGTGACATCGACACATTCATACCCGGCTTCCTCAACAATCGGAGAAAGCATCTCAAACAGCTGCTGTTCTTTTGATATTTTTGCCATTTCTGCCTCCCCGGCAACGCCGCTGATATAATCCGGTCAGCTGCCATTGTTTTTATCTTCGCGCAAAAGAAAAGTCCGGCCTGATCATTCAGACCGAACTCCGGATTTCAGATTAAACTGTTAAACCGCCAGAATTTCCGCTTCCTTTTCCTTAAGCACCTTATCAACCGATTTGATTTCATTATCGGTAAGAACCTGCAGATCTTTTTCTGCAGATTTCAGATCATCTTCTGTAATCAGTGTTTCCTTCTGAGCTTCCTTCAGTTCCGCAACTGCCTTGCGACGGATATTACGGATGGAAACTTTACATTCTTCACCGTACTTCTTTGCCTTTTTAACGAGCTCTTTCCGTCGTTCTTCAGTGAGCTGCGGTACAAGAAGCCGAATGACCTTCCCGTCATTGGAAGGATTAAAACCGAGATCGGAAGCGATAATGGCTTTTTCAATCGCCTTCATCGAACTCATATCGTACGGCTGTATGACAATCATACGCGCTTCCGGCACGCTGATGCCTGCCATCTGGGAAAGCGGTGTCATCGCTCCGTAATAGTCGACATTGACTTTATCAAGGATATGCGGATTCGCACGTCCGGCTCTGAGTCCGCCCAGTGCTTCCTGCAGACTGCCGACTGCCTTGGCCATTTTGTCAGTTGCTTTGCTTTTGATTTCGTTCTGCATTCTGTCCTCGCTGTTGTATTAATCGATCAGCGTTCCTATATGTTCGCCGTCTACTGCTTTAACAAGGTTTTTCGGATCGTTTAATCCGAACACCTGAACTGGCATATGATTTTCCCGGCATAGAGTGATCGCAGTCAGGTCCATAACCTTAAGCTGTCTGTCCATAACTTCCTGATAAGTCAGGCTGTCATAACGGACCGCATCCGGATGAGTGACCGGATCCGCACTGTATACTGCGTCGACATTCTTCGCCAGAAGGATAATATCGGCATCAATTTCCACCGCTCTCAGGGAAGCTGCAGTATCCGTTGTGAAAAACGGATTCCCGGTTCCCGCGGCAAAAACGACGATTCTTCCCTTTTCGAGATGACGGATTGCTTTCCTTTTGATGTAAGGTTCGCATACTGTTTTCATCTCGATGGCACTCTGGACCCTGGTAGGCAGATCAAGACGTTCAAGAACATCCTGGAGCGCCATAGCATTGATGACAGTCGCCAGCATACCCATATAATCGGCAGATGACTTGTCCATATTTTCTGCATAGCGTCCGCGCCAGAAATTCCCTCCGCCGACGACAATCGCGATCTCAACGCCCTGAAGCGCAATTTTCTTGATCTCTCTGCAAATCTCTTCGACTACGGTAGGATTGATCCCGAAGCCTTCTTCGCCTGCAAGAGCTTCACCGCTCAGTTTAATCAGTACTCTGTGGTATTTCGGTTCCATAATTTCCTCCTGTATCTTTATAATTATAACCTGACACAGGCATCAAGGCAACTATCATACAGGACCCATATCCCGGTAATATGATTTTACAGCATTCTGAAGCCGGAAAAGTCCGATCAGTCCGAGAATCAGGCAGTGACGGTACCGTTCATCAATCTCTTTCCGGGCGATTGCTTTTTTCTGCCCGAGAATTCTACCGCTTAATTTATCGAGAAATATTTCTCTTTCCTTTTCGTTTTCAAATTCAGGCACGGAAACTGCAGGACCAACCATTTTTCGATAATCACAGTATTTCTTCTTCATACAACCTATCCTGATTTAATATTTTTGACAGTTCATATTGAAATTATAGCTTATATTTTTATGGAATCAAGATCCATTTGTAATCGTTATATTTTAAACCAGTGATAACGAATTTGATTCAAAATCAGTTAAGATGATAATGCGGCATAAAAACTGGTATATAAAAGATAATGGCTGGTCATTCCTCTAAGCCATACTTCCGCCGAGCGGGCCGCCCGCTCATATGATCAGCCATAAGCTGAAAACAATGATGTTTTAAAAATGAAAAGAGCCTGAACTGACGTTCAGGCTCTTTTCATTGTCTTAGGGTTGTATCGATTTGGGGCAGTCCCCCGAAAGTCACCGGATAAAATCTGTGACACCTGCGTCTGAAGCTGTTCTCTGGACGATGAATGCAGTCTCCTTCGCGTTCGAGTTGTTCCATCCCAGATTACAGCTCTGTAGATACGTACGCCATTGATGACCCGCGAATCAAAGGTTTGTACTACCATTTCAGCCTCGCAATCTGAATTAAAATACATGTAACCGTTTTACTTCTTATTATCATTATAACGATGAAACTTAAAGCTATCTGAAAATCGATAAAAAACTTTAACTGAGCAAAATTTTACCCTATAAGATTGGATCTGACCATAAAAAAAGGTCCCAGCGAACGCCGGAACCTTTTCAGAACTTTATTCACTATTTATGATTCTTACCCAAGTTCCGGGTAAAAATTCATCGGATCAACAAATTCTCCGCCAGAAAGTACACCAAGGTGGAGATGCGGTCCGGTTGACCAGCCGGTACTGCCGACATAGCCGATTACGTCGCCCTGAGCAACACGCTGTCCTTCTGACACTGCGATTGCACTCTGATGACCGTAATAAACCTGATAACCGTTATCCTGCTGGATAATGACGCAGTTGCCGTAACCGCCGTTTTCTCCGGCCAGGATAACTGTACCGTCTCCGCAGGATTTGATCGGCGTGCCGGAGCTGGCTCCTATATCAAGGCCTTCATGACCGGACCCTGTTCCGAAAATCGGGTGAATACGATAGCCGAACAATGAAGTGATGTCATAAATACCATCCAGAGGCCAGTACCAGCCTGTGCTGGAATAACCGTTAGACCAGGTCTTGGCAGAAGCCTGAGCTTCCGCCTGTGCCTGCTGCTGGGCAGCCTCTTCAGCTGCCTTCTGAGCGGCTTCCGCATCTGCCTGTTTCTGTGCTTCTTCCTCAGCTGCCTTCTTTGCAGCATCAGCAGCCGCCTGAGCTTCTTCGTCTTTCTTCTTCTGCGCTTCCGCATCTGCTTTATCCTGAGCATCGGCTGCCTGTTTGGCTTTGTCTGTTGCCAGGGTCGTATACTGCTTCTGGGTATCGGCAACATTCTGCAGGGTTTCAGTCAGTGAAGTATCCGCAGTATTGTTGGCTTCCACCGCCTGGGCTGCTGTATCAGTTTTCTGTGCGGACTGGGCATCAGCAATGGCCTTGTCTGCAGATTCTGTGGTCTTGTCTGCAGATTCCTGAACCTTGTTAACCAGCGTCTGGGCATTATTGGAATCCGCTTTGGCATCAGTTACCAGCTGAGCTGCCTGTTTCTTGGCATCCTGCGCCTGCTGTTCCTTCTGTTTAGCTTCTTCGCGCTGCTTGGACAGTGCTTCCGCTTCGGCTTTTGCCGCAATATCCTGAATATTCTGATTGGCTGCTGAAATTGAAGATTCTTCTTCACGAATCTGGACCTTGGCGTCTGCGATCAGAGATTGGTTCTGGTCGATCAGTGACTGTTTCTGATCCGCTATATTCTGGGCTTCTTCGATTTTTGCATCGATGGAAGCCGTTTTGGACTTGACTTCTGCCTGAGCATCTTCGAGTGCTTTGACTTTCTTGGAAATGGTTGCCGCGTTCTGTTCGTATTCATCAAGCATCTGCTTGTCGGCTTCCATGATCTTTGACGACATATCCAGCTGTGTGACAACATCGGCAAAGCTGTCTCCTGAAAAGACGATATCCATATAGCCATTGTCGCTGGAATACATATACATGGTTCTGATCCGTTCGGACAGAGCCTCTTTCTGTTCGTCTTCTTTTTTGTTGGCTGCATCGAGATCTTTCTGCAGACTGTCTATTTCAGTCTGTTTTGCAGAAAGCTGTTTTTCCAGAGTCTTGCGCTGTTCCTGAAGCTTGTCAATTTCTTCATTGGCTTTGACAAGTTCCTGTTCAATCCCGTCAATTGTGTTTTGAGACATATCGATCTGATAGTTGGCATCGTCGATATTTGACTGGGACTGAGTAATCTGATCCTTGAGTTCCTCGGTAGTGGATGCCAGAACCGGCGCCGTAAGCGCAAAGATCATGACGATTGCGAGGATTAAGATCAGCTTTCTTTTTTTCGAAGTATGTTTCATAACAAAAGCCTTCCGTCCTTAAGAATTATTTGGGTTATCAGACATCCAGGAATTTCCTGGTTGCTATTACGGCTCCGACAGCTCCGATTACAATCCCGTACAGGATAAAGATCAGAGAAAGCTGGCCGAAAACCATATTTGGAGAAATCAGTGAATTTGAAACATTAAGCATAACCGATCCGTTGACCATTCCCAATACATACAGGTAGGCCAGCCGGATAAACAAGACCGCAGCAGCTGCGGAAATCGTACCGAGCAGAATCCCCTCAAGAACAAACGGTGCCTGAATGTAACGGTCAGTAGCACCGACATATTTCATGATCTGGATTTCGCGGCTTCTGTTTACAACGGTAAGGCGGATGGTGTTGTAGATCAGGAACAGTGCGATAACTGACATGATCACAAGCATGACAATCGAAACAACGTTAATGAAATGATTGAATCTCAGAAGCGAATTGATGTAATTCTCTCCATACTTGACATACTCAACACCATTGTCTTTCAGACTGTTGGCTGCTGTAACGATACTCTGGATATCTTCACCGTTTTTCGCTGTGACGATATACGATTCAGGAAGCGGATTGTCGGAAGACGAGTAGGATCCGAGCAGATCTGTATAATCCTGAAGCTGTGAAGAAAAGTTATCGAGCGCTTCCGCCTTGGTTTCAAAACGGATACTGTCGGTGTTGGGATCCGACTTCAGTGTTTCGTAAATTGTTTCCTTCTGTGCATCCGTCGTTCCGTCTTTCAGGAATACCTTGATCTCCAGATTACTTTCCACATTGGCGGTCATCTGCTGGATATTTGACGAGAACAGGATAAAAACGCCCAGGATAATCAGTGCCGCAACGATGGACACCGCAGCCGCGGTTGTCATCAGAGCATTACGAGTCAGGCTCTGAAAAGCTTCACGGAAAATACTTGGCGCGTAAGTCGGTTTCTCACGAGAGGGCATCAGTATACGTTCCCTTCATGCTGTCTGAAACCAGACGGCCGTCTTCCAGGACCAGAAGTCGTTTCTGCATCCGGTTTACCATTTCCGCGTCATGCGTTACAACGACAACAGTCGTACCATGACGGTTGATTTCCTGTAACAGAACCATGATTTCCCGGCTCGTCTCCGGATCGAGGTTCCCGGTCGGTTCGTCACAGATCAGGATACTCGGGTTGTTGATGATGGCTCTGGCAATAGCGACTCGCTGCTGTTCCCCGCCTGACAGTTCATTCGGATACCGGTCTGCCTTGTCGGCCAGGCCGACCATTTCCAGTGCCAGCGGCACTTTTTTGCGGATCTTTGATTCCGGTCTTCCGATGATTTCCATAGCATAGGCTACATTTTCATATACATTTTTATTCTCGAGCAGACGGAAATCCTGGAATACAACGCCGATTTTGCGTCTTAAATACGGTATTTCCTTTTTGGTAAGCTGCGAGATATCATGGTTGCGGATCTTTACAGTACCTTTAGTCGGACTCAGTTCCCGCTGCAGGAGCTTGATAAACGTCGATTTACCAGCACCGCTTCGCCCGACCAGAAAAACGAATTCGCCCTTATCTATAAACAAGTTGATGTTATTAAGCGCGTCAACGTCATTCTTGTCGTAAGTTTTGCTTACGTTAATGAATTCAATCATGATTTTCCTCCGGCAAAATCTTTGCCTTTTCTGTATTATACCTTAATGTTTGCTTAATCCGCAAGATTTCCCCACTCTTTACGGAAAAACTCTTAAGAAACGGACCTGAAGGCCGTTCTGAGTTATTATATCCGAGATTCCTGATGATAAAATAAAAAAGTCAGTCTGAAGTTCAGACTGACTAAAACGTAAAACTTATTTCATGTTATCCGGAGTCTTTCCGGAGCTGGAAACATTGTAGGTTTCCTTTTCCTCACGCTTCAGGGTTTCTCTGATCTGATAAATTCTGCTTTTCTGACGGGCTTTGTTTTCGTGCCTGCAGACAATATCTTCCAGATGGCTTCTCTGAACCGTTTTAATGCTGATCCCATTCCGACTCATACCGCTTCCCTCTATGCCTGTAAATGCATTGAAAATAAATTATTTCCTGAAATTTACCGGATTTTAATTACATTATACACACTTTCAGAGCATATGGAAAAGGAATTTCTGCACAAAACAAGTTCTGCAATGCTATTCAATCGAATCAAGCGCGTTTTGCGGCAGCATCTTTGAGTGCTTCGGTTTTGTTGAGCTGTTCCCATGGCAGGTTCAGATCGTCACGTCCGAAATGGCCGTAAGAAGCTGTCTGCTTGTAAATAGGCCGTCTCAGATCAAGGTCGCGGATAATTGCATGCGGGCGCAGGTCAAATACTTCAACAACAATATCTGCCAGAACATCTTCCGGGAGCTTTCCTGTTCCGAATGTGTTGACATTAACTGAAACAGGTTCTGCAACACCAATGGCATAAGCCAGCTGCACTTCCGCTCTGTCCGCCAGACCGGCTGCAACCAGATTCTTGGCAACGTGACGTGCTGCATAAGCGGCCGAACGGTCAACCTTTGTCGGGTCCTTGCCGGAGAATGCTCCGCCGCCGTGACGACCCATTCCGCCGTAAGTATCGACGATAATTTTGCGTCCGGTCAGGCCGGCATCACCCTGAGGTCCGCCAACAACAAAACGTCCGGTCGGATTAACGAAAATTTTGATATTGTCGTTATAAAGACCTTCTGCTTCCAGAACAGGACGGATGACATAATCAGTAATATCCTTCTGAATCTGTTCGTGTGTGATATGAGCATCGTGCTGACTGGAAATAACAACAGTTTCCACGCCAACCGGTTTGCCATTTTCATATTCGATGGTGACCTGTGACTTTCCGTCAGGACGGAGATAATCCAGGGTTCCGTTCTTTCTGACTTCAGAAAGCTTCTTTGTCAGCTTATGCGCCAGTGAAATTGGCATAGGCATCAGTTCCGGTGTTTCATTGCACGCATAACCGAACATCATCCCCTGGTCGCCTGCACCCTGTGAAAGTTCTGCATCCAGTGCGCCTTCACGATGTTCCCAGGCATTGTCGACACCCTGGGCAATATCCGGAGACTGTTCATTAATGGCTGTCAGAACTGCGCAGGTATCGCAGTCAAAGCCATATTTGGCGCGGTCATAGCCGATTTCACGAATGGTTTCCCGTGCGATTTTTGGAATATCGACATAACAGTTTGTTGAAATTTCACCGGCAACCAGCACCAGTCCTGTGGAAACGCTGGTTTCACAGGCAACACGGCCGTTTGGATCCTGTGCATAAATTGCGTCAAGTACCGCATCCGAAATCTGATCACAGATTTTATCCGGATGGCCTTCGGTTACAGATTCAGACGTAAACAGTGTTTTCATTTAATTCCTTTCCGCAGCCGGAGCTGCTGAACAAATCCCATATCCGAAAAAAAGCCCCGTACGTGACGGGGCTGTATGTTTCCCATCATTCAGTCAAACTGCAGGTATTGGCACCGCTGCGTTTCCGCCGGTTGCCGGGTTTCATAGGGCCTGATCCCTCCACCTCTCTGGATAGGGTTTATTCATTTGTCATTTGTAACTGCATGGCTTATGATAACGCCGCAGATTGCGCTTGTCAAGAAAACTCACCAATTTTCTGTAACTGGGTTTCATATTCCTGACTGAAGACGGATTCATTTACAAAACAGCATCATTATTTCATCAGATGTTCAATTCGTGCCGGATCCTTGACAATTTTCTCTGTCAGATTCACCGGTCCGTCTTCCGTGATCAGAATATCATCTTCGATCCGGATTCCCACATTCCGTTCCGCAAGGTAAATTCCCGGTTCACAGGTAATGACCATCCCGGGTTCAAGCACCAGATCCCTGCTAACGCCGTCATGGGTATCAAGCCCCAGCGAATGGCCGATGCTGTGATAATACCAGGCGGCAATACCGTCAGGCGGAAGCGGAAAACCTGCTTTCGGAAGCCGCTGTTTATACAGCTCCACAGTCATCTGCTGCAGCTGAACCAGGCTGACGCCTGCCTGATAGGACTGAATCACATCCTTCTGCACCCCCAGTACAACGTCATAAAGACTGCGCTGACTGGTCGTAAATTCACCGGAAACAGGAAACGTCCGGCTTACATCAGCTGCATAGCCCCTGTATCTGGCACCCAGGTCAAAGAGAACCAGCGTTCCCGGTTTCATTTTTTCCCGATTTGTTTCGTAATGGAGAATCGGACCGTTTTTTCCGGAGGCTGCAATCGTCGGGAAACTCAGTTCGGCTCCGCTGCTTTTAACAATATATTCAAAAAGAGCAGCACATTCATATTCATACATTCCGGCATGGAGCTCTCCCAGAATGGCATTGATCCCCCTGGATGTGATATCAACTGCCTGTTTCATAAGCTCGAGTTCCCATGGCTTTTTATACAGTCTGAGTCTGGCCAGGATCGGGCTGACATCCAGAAGTCTGCAGTTTTCTGCGGCTTTCAGGACTGCCTGATCTTCAGGAATCCAGCGCTGATGACCAGCCTGTCCGGCATCTGCAGCAAAGATTTCAGCTTCTCCGATCAGTTCCCCGAGTATCTGATCTGCCATATTACGCGGCTGAATATCGCGGATATCTGAAACCAGATAAGCCTCGTCCGCGCGCATTTTGATTCCTGTCCATTTTTCCTGTTCCGGAACCGGTTCAGGGAGAAACAGCATCTCGCTGACTTTACCGGCAGCATCTTTATACACCGCGTAAAGCGCATCCGGTTCAGACAGTCCGGTCAGATAATAGTAGTTATTATCCGGGTAAAAAGGATAGTCCGCATCCAGAGAGCACTGAACAGTCCTGCCTGAGCTGATCACAGCCAGTGTTCCGGATTCAAGCTCTTTTGCAAATGCTTTTCTGTTTTCTTTATAATGATTCACTGATTTCTCCTTTTCCTGATTCGCTGAATCGGGGTCACCGGCAAAAGTGCCGGATTTCACTTCGTTTGTATCCGTATTCGTTTTTACTGAAATTTCTGCGCTGGTATCCGTGACGGCTTCCGGAAATTTCTGCTTCGTGACCAGAGCTTTACCGCCGGCTCTGCCGTTATGGTCCTGAAGTAAATCTTCCCTTCCGAACAGACTGTAAATGATCTGGGAAACGCCGTTTTCATCATTACTGGCTGTCCCGACTATATCTGCTGCCTCTACTGCTTCAGGCAGTGCATTGCTTACTGCTGCTCCGATTCCGGCTCCTCTGAGCATATCTGCATCATTCCCGGAATCACCGATACACAGAACGTTTCGGGCTTCTATTTTTTCATCGTCCATAATCACCTGAAGCGCATCCCATTTTCCGAGATGTCTGTCGGTAATTTCTGCCATGCTGGCAGATGAACGGAAAACCGTAACCGATTCACTCTCCAGTTTCTTGAGTTTTTTAAAATCCTCTGAATTATCCAGATGATAAATAAGTTTGAGCACACCGCTCATATTTTCCAGATTGTCAATACGTCTGACCATATGCGGATGCCTGGCCATGGCGGGCGCATAAACCCGATCAAGAGGTCCTGCGCTGTCACGATAAACCGTTCTGCCATCCGCCGCATATGGTACAAAACCGAGCATTTTGCTTTCCCGGACCAGTTCGCGGTATATGTGATCTGCCATCGGATGGAGCTTGCGGATCATGGTTCCATCCTGAAAAAGCGTGCCGCCGCCATCGGAGATATTGACCTGATGCTCCAGTCCCAGTCTGAGGCGTGTTAATATCTGCCTGTTTGTCGTGATAAAACGGCCGCTGGCAATAACGACCCGGACATGATGCTGCATCAGATAAGCTAGTGCTTCACGGTCACACTGGGAAACGGTTTTGTCTGATTTCAACAGTGTATTATCAAGATCGACCGCCACCAGTCTGATGTCCTCATTGGTTCTGGTTTTCATGTACTGCCGCCCCGCTTTCTGTTCCTGACTATCCGGCCTCTGTCTGTAATCAGTGTTTGCATTTCGATACATCGTTCCTGTTATGCAGTCCGCCGGTCCGGATTCATAATCTAACTTTATTATATAAAAGGAAAGACCGGAAGAGTGTACAAATATAAAAAAGGTGTAGACACCCTGTGTCTGCACCTTTGCAAATTCTGGTTGATTCCTTTTTCAGTTTCCGGGGTCCGGGTTCAGACAGCCATCATTCCCATCTCACAGAGAACAGTGACAATAACACCGGCTATGCACGATCCAAGGCATACACAGAGCATTGCCCGCCAGAATTTCATTTCCAGGACGGAAGCGCCCAGACAGCCGGTCCAGACTCCTGTTCCGGGAAGTGGTATGGCGACAAAAATCATCAGTCCCCAGAATTTATATTCCGCAATCTTTTTACTGCCTTTGGCAGCCTTTTTATCGAGCCACTCCGCAAAACGCATAAAATGCTTTGATGTCCGCATCCAGCCCAGTACAGTCTGTACGAACAGCAGGATAATGGGAGCCGGAAGAATCGAACCGACAATGGAAAGCAGCATCGTTTGAATGGGATCCATTTTCAAAACGAAAATTCCCCAGGGGATCGCACCCCTGAGCTCTACGAGAGGAACTGCCGAAACGAGCAGCACCTGCAGCCAGCCCGGCAGAAAGTTCAGCGAATTAATAATTGCCTGTGACATTGGTTAAACTCCTGATTTCAATTTAAGCATTAGCCCATTATATCAGATCCGGATACGTCTGTAATTCCGACATCTCCTGTAAACTTTCTCAGATATCAGCAAAGAACAGAGAGAAAACCGCTCTTTTGTAATAAGATAGTAATAAGACCATAAACGATTGAGCAAATTAACAAAATGTCCGGCATATTTTTATTCTGGTATTACTTTAACGCGAAACAGGGTAAATGTATTCTTGAAATTCTGTATATTTGCAATTCTAACGGACAGGTGAACTATGAAACTATTAACACTGAATACATCTTCGATGATCGGCTTTGACCCTGAAAAGCAGCTCAAGGTCCTGACACAGGCTCTTTCTGACGGCAGCTACGATGTTGTGGCTCTGCAGGAGGTCAACCAGCTGAACAGCGCCGAAGAAGTACCCATTCAGGAACTGGACAGCTATATTCCCTGCCAGGACCGGGTTCCGGTCAAAAAAGGCAATTTTGCCTTTCAGATCAGCGAGGCACTGAAGAATTCCGGTCAGATCTGGTACTGGAGCTGGCTGCCTGTTCATATCGGCTATAACCATTTTGACGAAGGCGTTGCCGTCATGACCAGACATCCGATTCGCAAAACCCACGCTTTCTATCTTTCCGGGCTGACTGCCTACGATAATTACAAAACACGTATGGCACTGGGGATCCAGTCGGTGTTTACCGGAGAACCGGCCTGGTTTTATTCGGTTCAATTCGGCTGGTGGGATGATCCGGAAGAACCGTTCAGCAGACAGTGGGACCGTTTTATGGAAAAAACCGGATCGTTGGATACACCGGTTTATGTAATGGGCGATTTCAGCGCACCGACTGACCTCACTGATCAGGGATATTCTTATCTGATGAGCCATTCCGATTTTACCGATACCTTTGATCAGGCGGAATATAAGGACAGCGGCATCACGATTACCGGTACCACAGATGAGTGGACCGATCCGCAAAACCGTGAAGCCATGCGAGCCGATCTGATCCTTACCAACACCAATCAGAATGTACTCAGCAGTCATGTTGTATTCAGAAACGATCAGTATCAGCGGATCAGTGATCATTTCGGACTGGAAGTGACCTTCGGTGAAAGCAGTCAGGATTTCAAACGGACTACTGAAACCAGAATTCCGGAATTTGCTTCCAGAAAAACAGTACCGGCACCGCTTGCCATTATCAAAACCAGCGGTCCCATGGTCGTTCGGACACGCAGAGTCCGTCTGATGAATGACGATCCTTTCCAGCTTATCCGGGAAACATTCCGGGAAGCGGCCAGAGACCGCGGTATTATGGAAACCATCCTTTTCGGTGATGATGAAACCGGTGATGACAATCAGTAAGTGTTATGCTGCTCTGTCCGGCGGTTCCGAAAGGAAAAACCCATGAACAAACATGAACCGGATTATTTCGACAGGAATGATTTTCAAAGCTGGGCACTCACGGAAAGCGGAGCATCAGGCAGCAGGAAGGGAACCGGCAGTTATATTCTGCTGGTTCTCGGCTGTCTGGCAGCGCTGACTGTGTTTATACTGGGGCTGTCTCTTCTGGCGGATCCATCCGCCACGCTGGAAAATCGTGCAGTGGCTCTGGTAGCCGCTGCCGCACTGATCGGAATTTTTTATTTTTTTATTGTGGTCACCCACACTGCTTTGGGATGGCTTAAGGCGTTTTCACTGGCGGTTATGCTGCCGGCCGGTGCTTTTGCAGTCTGGTATTTCCCCTCTGTGCTGGATACCGGCTACCGCATCGTCTGCGGTTCACTGGGTCTTGTGATCGCACTGCTGGTTATGCTCAATGTCATTCGCGAAAAATACGACGGTGTCCCGTTCGCATGGGATCTCTTTGCATCACTGACCTACACAACTCTGAGTATTGTCCTGTTGTTTTCACCGGATGGAAGCCGGCTTGCGACAATTCTGACCGGTATTTATCTGATGCTTTTCTCGATTGATATTTTTTTTGACTGTATCGTCAGTCTGTTCCGTCTGCATCCGCATCTGAAACGCCGCTTTTCAATGTCATTTCCGACCATTATCGCTTCTTTTCTTCCCAACGGTTTTTACAGTGAAAGTCTGATGCTGGCTCAGAAAGATCCCGGAAAGCTGGTGCAGCTGGAAAAGAAAGATCCCGGAAAAGAACCGGATCTGATTGTCTACGTTCATACCAGGGCCGGACTGCAGCCCGGTTTCGGACACTGTGATCTGTGCTTTGAAAACAAAGTTTATTCATATGGTGAATATGATCTGACTACCTATCTGCTTCACGGCTTTTTTGCAGCCGGTGTTCTTGGCCTCATCCCGCCGCAGAAACAGATAGAGTTTGCACTGAAACACAGCAAAAAAATCCTGATTGCCTACGGGCTGACTCTGGACCCGGAACATAAAACAGCTGTACGCGAAAAGATCAGACAGATTCAGTCTCAGACTTATCCATGGAAAACGGACGCACAGCTTGCGCAGGAAGGTAAACTGCACAAATCACCGGAATCCTGCACGGATATAGCCAGTCTGATGTATCTCCAGGAAGGAACAACCTTCAGTAAATTCAGGCACGGTTCTGAATATGAAACCTATAACGGAACCGGAATGAACTGTGCAGAATTCGTAAATGATATTGTCAGTCAGAGCGGGATCGAGTTATTCAAATTTGACGGCCTGATCACCCCGGGTACTTATCTGGAGTATCTTGATACGCTTTATACAATCGGAGGCAGCATCGTTACGGACAGGCGCCTGTACCGGATGCAGAGCGACAGGATTCATGTAATTCCGATGAACAGCACAAAGCCTCTGTCAGCAAGCGATCTTACCGACGAATGACAGGCGGTAATAAACCAATATCACGCATAAAAAAAAGGCTGCCGTTTTCGGCAGCCTTTTTCTATTTATTCAGCAGGCTTTTCTTCCGGTCCTGCAATAGCAACAGTTTTCTTTTCCGGAATTTCACGTTTTTCTTCCTTCGGAAAACTGATCTGCAGAACACCCTTGTCAAACGAAGCCTTGATCTGATCCGGATTCAAATCGTCACCGACATAAAAGCTTCTTGAACAATGTCCGGTAAAACGTTCCTGAGAAACGATCTTGCCGTCTTCTTTCTTTTCATTGTTTTCTGTCTTGTCAGCTGTTATTGTAAGATAGCCTTTATCCAGATCTACCGTGATATCGCTCTTGTCGTAGCCCGGAAGTTCCATATCGAGCTGCATGTTGTCGCCTTTTTCCGCAATATCGGTCTTCATCATGGCCGGTACTCTGGGTTCGTTTCCAAAGAACGAATCATTGAACAAATCATCGAACACACTGATTCCAAAACGATCTCTCGGTACCATATACATTTTAATGCCTCCTCAATTATTCTATCCAGTATCTTTTCCCGGTTTCCCGGTACTCATATATATACACCGTATTCGTAATTTTAAACGACATTTTATGATTTTTTTAATGATATCATCGAAATTGCTTTGTTCTTTTGTTTATCGATGTTTTTTGTGTGTTTTGTTTATTAAATACATTCAGAGTCCTTACTGTCCGGCTCTGGAAAAAACGGATTACCACCAGATACTGGTGTAGACTGTATCGTTGACGGTAAGCTGTCCGGCATCAGGATTATAAACCATCTTCAATGTTACATTTTTGCCTTCCGCATCTGTATAGATGACATCCGCTTTATTCCCATCGGGATTGGCTATATAATACGGAGTCTGATATTCGTCTTCCCCGGTATACAGAATAATCTGCGTCGGTCCCAGATAAATCCCCTGGGCTCCGTCTTCTGTTTCATACTTCACACCACCAGCGGCAGAATAGAATGCCTGCTGTTCAGCAGATTTATCCCCGCCGTAGGCGATTACATCATAAGTCGCTTCCGCTGTAGAAGAACCGTTTGAAACCTTCAGGGTACAGGGATAATTCAGGACAATACCATTGTCGCTGTTGTAATCCATCGCTGTGCTTCCGTCCGGATCATCTCCGTTCAGGGTAAATTTAATCGTCCCGCCGCCGGAACTTTCCACCTTGACTGTCTGTTCGCCATAATAGGTGCCGCCGTCGAGCGAAATACTGACTTTTCCGTTATTTTTACCTGCGCTGCAGCCTGTGAGCATCAGAAACAGACAGCCTGTCAGAACTGCTGCGAATATTTTATGCTTGTTTGTCATCACTTGATCCCTTCCGCCATTTGCCTAAATTATACTAAAACTCTCTCAAATATGCCAGCCATCAGCAGATCCGTCATTCAGTTCTCCCATTAAACTGATCCGGACACACCTGTGCATTCAGCATTCTGAGCCGCCGGTTCATTACCGGTCCGTAATCGTGCAGCATTTCGAGTATCTGCTTTTCCTCTACCGACAGGTATTCCGGCTGGTGTGACAGCAGTACAATGGTCGAGAAAAATTCTTCTTCCAGCGGAACGACTCTGATCTGCCCTTCCCTGACATAATAATCGTCGATGGCCATCATCCCGGGCAGAATAGTATACCCGAAGCCGCGGGCTACTGCATCCTTTATGCTGTTATGCTGAGTAAAACTATAGGACGCTGCACTCATCTCGGGTATAAGTGCCTTCATGCCGGGAATTTCATTTTCCGCTCCCGTTGCAAAGCCTACTGATTTCATTCCACTCAGGTCGGTTCTGTAAATCACTTCTTTTTCTGCCAGCGGGGAATCCGACGGCAGAAAAACGTAGAGACTGTCCTGGAGAAGAACGTCCATTTCCAGCCGGAATTTTTTGACCTGCTCCATAAAGCGTTCTTTCAGGGGTTCCACATAATTACAGACGGCAATACTGGATCTGCCCCTGGTCATGGCCGGAATAATTTTGCCCGGACGCAATTCATTAATTTTCAGATTCAAATCCGGCATTTCCTGCTGGACAGAATGCATCAGATCCAGCATCATTGAGCAGCAGGCCATGGGAACCGCTGCAATCGACACCGTATCCGTATGGAGTTCATCATTTGTCAGACGATCGACATTATGTATTTCATCCTGGATCCGCAATGCAATTGCGTAGAATTCACGGCCTTTTTTTGTCAGAACCATGCCGCTTGAGGAACGTTGAAAAATCCGGAATTCAAGCTCTTTTTCCAGTGCCTGGATGGAATTGCTCAGGGCCGGCTGGCTTATAAACAGATTGCGGGCCGCCTGTGACAATGTATGGGCCCTGACGATTTCTATTACATATTGAAACTGCTCGAGCCGCATGAGAAAATTCCTTTCTTTCACCGCAGGCTGCCGCAAACCGGCAGATGCAACCGCATTCATAGTCAATCCGATTCAGTAACTTAACTCAAGTATAAAACAGGCTATCCAAATTGCAAATACCCTATCAGAAAAGACTATGGGTCCCGGGGTTGAAGTAAGTCGTTTTCTTGGTTATGATTCATTCTCACAAATGGAAATCTTTAATGAAATATGTTAAAAATATATTCATACCCTCATAACAGACAAATTACTGAACGATCGATACTTTTAATTTTCGTTGCAGTGGATAACAGGAGGAAATTAAAATGAGAGTCGGTCTTGACATCGGTTCTACCACAATTAAATGCGTGCTTTTAAATGACGCCGAACGAATCATTTATTCAACTTATGAACGCCATAACAGCCATATCCTGGAAAAAAGCCATGATATTCTGGAACGGCTGAATAAAGACTATATACACAATAGAAAGGTACTGCTGGCTGTATCCGGTTCTGCAGGAATGGGCCTGGCCGAAAACTGCGGCGTGCCCTTCGTCCAGGAAGTATTTGCGACCCGGATTGCCGCGCAGAAGCTCAGTCCCGGAACGGATTGTATTATCGAGCTGGGCGGTGAAGACGCCAAGATTCTGTTCCTGACGGGCGGAGCAGATGTCCGGATGAACGGCAGCTGTGCCGGCGGGACCGGAGCCTTTATCGATCAGATGGCCACACTGCTCAAACTGACCTCGGATGAACTCAATGAAGCAGCAGAACAGGCGGACCGTACCTACACCATCGCTTCCCGCTGCGGTGTTTTTGCCAAAAGCGACATCCAGCCGCTGATTAACCAGGGAGCCCGGACGGAAGATATCGCTGCCAGCATCTATCAGGCTGTCGTGAACCAGACTATTGCAGGACTCGCCCAGGGGCGTCCGATCGAAGGAAACATCCTTTATCTGGGCGGTCCCCTGACATTTGCTTCCAGACTCAGATACTGTTTTGATAAAACACTGAAGATAAACGGAAAACTTCCTGAAAACAGCCTGCTTTATGTTGCAGCCGGAGCTGCCTTTTATGCGGACCAGAGATTCAATCTGAATGACGTGATTGAACGAATCTCCCATACCGACAGTGATTATGCCGGACAGCCGCCGCTTTTTGCGAATCAAGCGGAGTATCAGGCTTTTCATGAACGCCACAGCAGGGCTTCAGTCCCTGTAAAATCTTTTGATGACAATCCGGGTCCGATCCATATCGGGATCGATTCCGGTTCAACCACTGTCAAAATGACAGTGATCGATCAGGACTGCAATATTCTGTATCATGATTATCAGCCTAATCTGGGAAGTCCGGTACCGCTCATTCGCGGTATGCTGCAGGACATCTACCGCGATCATCCCGATATCCAGATTGCCAGCGTAACCACAACCGGTTATGGTGAGGAGCTGGCGGGAAAAGCCTTTAACTGCGATTACAGCCTGGTCGAAACCATGGCTCATTTTACAGCGGCACGTTATTTCCGTCCGGATGTTGATTTCATTATCGACATTGGCGGACAGGATATGAAATGTTTTAAAATTGAAGACGGCGCTGTCAGTGATATCTTTCTGAATGAAGCCTGCTCATCCGGCTGCGGAAGCTTCCTGCAGACTTTTGCGGAAGCACTGGGGTACAGCGTTGCAGAATTTGCAAAGCTGGGACTTTCAGCAGAGCGTCCGGTGGATCTGGGCAGCCGCTGTACGGTTTTCATGAATTCCAGTGTCAAACAGGCACAGAAGGACGGGGCTTCCATAGAAAACATCAGTGCCGGACTTTCGATCTCCGTAGTAAAAAATGCCTTATACAAGGTTATCCGCTGTACCGATGCCTCGGAACTCGGCAGACATATCGTGGTTCAGGGCGGTACTTTTTATAACGAAGCAGTTCTTCGGGCTTTTGAAAAAGAAATCGGCTCGGATGTAATCTGTCCGGATATAGCCGGCCTCATGGGTGCTTTCGGCGCTGCGCTTTACGGACGTTCCAAAGCAGGAAAAAATCACCGGAGTACTGTGCTTAACAGCCTTCAGCTGGAGAATTTCAAGCAGGAAAGCTCTGCTGTTAAATGCCGGGGCTGTGGTAACAACTGCCAGCTCACCATTAATACATTTACCGGAGGCAAACGTCTGGTCTCGGGCAATCGATGCGACAAACCGGTCACCGGCCACAAAACCGGCACCGAGCTGAACCTGTATGAATACAAGCGGAAACTCATTCAGAGCTATCAGCCTGAAAACATGGAATACAGCCGCGGAACAATCGGTATCCCGCTGTGCCTGAATATGTACGAACTGCTTCCATTCTGGCATACACTATTCACCAGACTCGGTTTTACCGTTGTAGTCAGTCCGTTCTCGAGCAAGGCCATGTACCACAAGGGACAGTCAACAATCACCAGCGATACGGTCTGCTATCCGGCCAAACTGGCACACGGCCATATTGCGGAACTCGCTGAAACGGGTTGTGATGCTATTTTCTATCCCTGCATGACCTACAATGTATCGAACAGTCTCGGCGACGATCATTATAACTGCCCTGTAGTAGCCTATTATCCGGAAGTGCTGTCTGACAACTGCCCGCAGCTGTCGGAAATCCCTTTTATCTATGATTATGTGGATATTACCAGAAAAAAAGATTTTGCCAGAAAGTTCACCGATATTCTGAGTAAACACTTTGACGGAATTACCCGGAAAGATGTAGTACTGGCCTGCCAGGCTGCTTACCGGGAATATGACCGGCATACACAGCAAATCCGGATCCGGGGACAGGAAATCATCGAAGAAGCCCGCAGACAGGGAAAAAGAATTGTTGTACTGGCAGGGAGACCCTACCATATAGATCCTGAAATCAGCCATGGAATTGACAGCCTGATTATCCGTCAGGGAGCTGCTGTAATTACGGAAGACAGCATCTGCAGTCTTGTCGATAAATTTCCGACATCGGTACTGAACCAGTGGACCTTTCACAGCCGGCTTTATGCTGCAGCCAGATATTGCACGATGCAGGACGACATGGATCTGATTCAGCTGGTGTCTTTTGGCTGCGGAGTAGATGCTATTACCACGGATGAAATCCGGGACATTCTTCAGGAAAAAGGCAAGCTGTATACTCAGCTTAAAATAGACGAAAACACCAATCTGGGAACAGCCAACATCCGGATCCGCAGTCTTTTTGCAGCACTGGATGAAAAAAAAGAAACAGGCAGACAGAATGAGAAAGACCAGCAGTCAGCCTGAAGGTATGATTTTCTGATAAACAAGAGCAGTTTTGACAACATTGCAAAGAAGGCACTATGGAATATAAAACACCAGATTTTACAAAAGAAATGATCAGGACACACAAAATCCTGATTCCAAATATGGCAGTAACACAGTTCAAAATTCTTGCAGCCGCACTGGAACGCGAAGGTTACAGTGTCGAGCTGCTCGATAACTGTGGAAGCCAGGTCGCCCAGCTGGGTCTGAAATATGTACACAATGATACCTGTTACCCCGCTCTGCTGGTTATCGGTCAGTTTCTGGACGCATTGAACTCCGGTAAATACGATCTCGATCACACCGCTCTGCTTATCACCCAGACGGGCGGCGGCTGCAGGGCATCCAACTATATCAAACTGTTAAAGAAAGCACTGGTCAAAGCCGGATACGGCAATATACCGGTGGTCAGTTTTAATTTCTCCGGTCTGGAACAGGGCAGCAGCCTGCAGCTGAATGTACGTCTTGTCCGTAAACTGATTGCCTGCCTGTTTTACGGCGATCTGATCTCGTCACTGCGCAGTCAGGTACGTCCCTATGAAAACAATCCGGGCGAAGCGGATGCCATGAGCGAAAAATGGATCGATACTGTCTGCAGCTGGATGAAAACCGACCGTAATTACAGCAGTTCTGCCCAGAAACACCATTTTGAAGAAATTATCGCCGACTTTGCTTCCATCTCTATTACCAGAGTCCCCAAAGTGAAAGTGGGTGTGGTCGGAGAAATTTACGTCAAGTACTCCCCGCTGGGAAATAATGATCTGGTCAGGTTCCTTGAATCCCAGAACTGTGAAGTCAATCTTCCGGGCATTACGGGATTTGTCGAATACTGTATTATCAACTATGGAATTACTGTCGATTTATATGGCGGCCCTAAAATTGTATCCGCCGGAGCCAATGGGATTCTTGACTACTTTGAAGGAATCGGCAAGGTCATGAACGATACGCTGCGGGAATATGGTTTTTACGCACCCGGTCCCTTCCGGGAGCTGATGAAGAAGCCTGACGGTATTATTTCACTGGGCGCGAAAATGGGTGAAGGCTGGCTGCTTACCGCAGAAATGGTGGAACTGGTCGAAGACGGATATGACAATATCGTCTGTGCCCAGCCTTTTGGCTGCCTGCCCAACCATATTGCAGGAAAGGGCATGATCAATACAATTCATTCTCTGTATCCGGAAGCAAATATTACCCCGGTTGACTATGACCCCAGCGCGGCACTGGTCAATCAGCAGAACCGCATCAAGCTGATGCTTGCCGTAGGAGAAGAAAGACTGCATTATGGCAGCAGCCGGCAGGAACCGCGGAAAACGCCTGCCGAAAACCAGTTCGGACTCCCCATTACCGGACGGAAAGTACCGCTTACGCCTCAGGAAGCCGGCATCTGACCGAATCTGTCCGTTTCAGATCTGACAATTCTGCAAATTATATAATTCTGATTATGATTTAACATCTTGCAGGTGGATAAATTATATTCGAGAACCACTTATATAATGAGATAGAGAGATGTTCTGAAAATGAAAATTGTTTTTATCACACCGGCGTCATTTTTACGCCGTATGCCTGTTTACCGTCTGGGCGGCAGTTTCTACGGCCAGTCCAATTCAATTACCGGACCGCTGATTCTGGGGTCTATTTTGAAACATGCCGGTCACGATGTCCAGGTTTATGAAGAACTGAACGGCGGGGTCGATTATGACAGCCTGATTCCGGAAACGGATCTGTTCTGTTTTTCGGCCATGACTTCGAAAATTGAACGCGCC
>JBMNSG010000019.1:0-27651 GCA_050945075.1 Eubacteriaceae bacterium
AACGTAACTGCAGCGCTGCAAAACAGCTTTTTTGTACAGCAGACATTTAAAAAAATCGACGCTGTAACAGCTTGATATTCTGGAAAACAACGGGAAAAAGCCTGAAAAACAACTGGAAAAGAAACAACTGCATCCACATCGGTTCAGCCTGAAATCTGTTCCGGAAAATCGAAAAGCCCCTGAAACACAGCATGCTGTGTTTCAGGGGCTTTTTATATACTTATTGAAGAATAAATGATGCGTTGATCACGCCGTCTGTGAAAGTCCAAGGACTCTGGTCACGACTTTGTCGGTCCAGAACTGAATCATCGTACCGTTTATCATGGCGCTGAATACTGTAGCAACTCCGACAAATTCCGAAAGCTGACCCTTGCCGACAATGCAGAGAATCAGTCCGGTTATGATACAGGTGACATCAATACAGGTGCGCATGGTGCTGAAAGAAAAACGGCCGCCCGATTTCTTTTCCAGAATATAGCCCAGTTGATCATACGGGGCACTGCCCAGTCTGGCGTTCATATACAGTGAAACACCCAGCGTGCAGAACAGCAGAGCCATGATCATCATGACGATTCGTGCCGTCAGGCTGAAATTGATATCCAGGTAAGTCCAGCACGTCCAGGTTACTGCATCCGAAATATAGCCGATGCATGTGATGTTGATGAGGGTTCCGATCCCGATCGTTTCACGGGCATTCTTAAACTGGTAAGCGAGCAGTACCAGATTAGCGGCCAGCATACAGGTCCCGAAACTGACTCCTGTTACAGTACTCAATCCCAGATTCAGTATTGCATAAGGGTCTACCCCGAATACAGCAAGCCTGTACATTCCGACACAGGTGCCGATAAGCAGGTTTCCTAAAACAACAGCAGCGATACGTCTCCCCATGGTAAAACGGCCGCCATCGGCATTATCCAAATAATCCTTCATTGGTCCCTTTCTTCATACGGTCATCAATA
Organism: Eubacteriaceae bacterium; assembly: GCA_050945075.1. Taxonomy (GTDB): domain Bacteria; phylum Bacillota; class Clostridia; order Eubacteriales; family Eubacteriaceae; genus UBA7485. The sequence continues at coordinate 960 of JBMNSG010000019.1, forward strand.
GTCATCCTCCAAACTGCAGAAGCATGGTTTCTGCAACAAAAACTGAGCTGTCTCCAGCTCACCGAATCTACACTCATTTCTATTATTTTATAACCTCAGATATACGTTTTCAATAGATTTTAAAAATCAGTAAACGTTCACAGTAAGAATCCGGATTTTATTGTTCCGGACCATCCCGATGTACGAGTTTCTGCGGCGTACCGGCTTTAATCCGGTTCTTTTCCACACCGATTTCCGGGGTGTCGCCACGTCCGGTCTCCAACGGTGTTTTCGTCTCTGAAACAGAATTTTCTGTTTTCCAGCCATTCCATTTCCCGTCTTTCCCGTTTCCCGGATCCGGCGTATTGCCGGATGGTTTTCTGCTCAGCCACCAGGCCAGGAGCAGAGCCAGAACGCAGAGAGCAGCCAGAATCACAGTAAATCCGGGATGCTCCCACATATGAAAATTTTCGAACAGAATGGCAATATAACTCAATGTTTATTCTCCTCAGATTTCAGCAATCTGTTTCCTGATATTCCTGAGCATAGCCGCACCGAACACAACAGCAGCGGCTTCTGCCAGCGGGAATGCAAACCATGAAGTCAGACCCGGATCTGCTGTACGCGACAGCAGGAAGGCCAGCGGCAGCGCGAAGATAATCAGGCGCAGCAGCGAAAGGATCAGTGACCGCATTCCGTGACCAAGTGCCTGGAAAATCCCCTGCATGGCGATATTCGCCCCTGCAAATACATACCCGGCAGCAATGATGCGCACGGCGGTGTCACACATATCCAGGGTTTCCTGCGAAAGTGAGAATATGCTGACAATATTGGGGCCCAGCGTTTCCATGATCAGGATCCCGGCAGCCATCATCGCTATACAATCTATCATACCCCAGCAGATCGCTTCTTTTACTCTGGTCTGGTCCCGTTTGCCGTAATTGAATGCCACGATCGGAATCAGCGCATTATTCAGGCCGAAGGCTGCAAAAAACACAAAGTTCTGAATCTTGTAATAAATCCCGTAAGCTGTGACCAGTGATGCGGAAACGCCGCCGAAGATAATATTGACGCTGTACGTCATTACAGACATCAGCGCCTGCATCAGGATAGCCGGAAAACCAACCTCGTAAATCACTTTGATGATCTTTCCGTCCGGCTTCAGATAGGACAGTTTAAAATCCAGCATGTGATGGGGACCGTAATGCAGAATCATCGCGATGACCAGCGAAACTGTCTGGCCGATGACAGTGGCGATGGCAGCACCGGCAACACCCATCGCCGGCACTCCAAAGAGTCCGAAAATCATGATCGGATCGAGGATAATATTGGTAACTGCGCCGGTAAGCTGGGCTGCCATGGCCGCAGTGGTACGCCCGGTGGCCTGCAGCAGTTTTTCATAAATCATATAAAGACTGACGCCAAACGAATAGATAGTACAGATTGACAGGTAGGTGTATGCCGCATTCAGTACCTCCGGATCCGAAGTCTGGGTCTGAAGAAACAGACGCACCCCGAACAGTCCGAACAGAAAGAAAACAGCAAAGTCGCACAATCCCAGAAACACTGCGTTCCCTGCGATATGATTGGCCTCTTCCTTTTTCCCGGCACCGAGTTTTCTTGAGAGTATGGCATTCACACCCACACCGGTCCCCACACCTATTGCTACCATAAGCATCTGCACCGGAAAAGAGAGTGTCAGCGCATTGACTGACACATCGCCCGCTCCAGGTATACTGCTGACAAAATAGCTGTCGACGATATTATAAAAAGCCTGGAACATCATGGACAGAATCATTGGCAGGCCCATTGACCAGATCAGCTTTGGAATCGGTGCGGTACCCATTTTGTTTTGTGTATTCATTTTCACCTCGTATACAAATTTTCAAACAGGAAACTGTCCGGAACCACCCGGTCAATTACAAAAAGCAAAAAAAAGCGTAAGTCCGCGATGGTATCCGGACTTACGCTAAGCTGCTCGATACTGTTATTATCGGATATAATACTTGAATTTTAGTATATCATTCCCGGATGAAATTTGTCCACGGACGGTCGGAATCCTTCCTCGGCGGTTTAATATCCTGCTGTTTCCCGGCATCAATACATTTAAGCAGCCAGGCCATATTGCGGGCCAGCCGTTTCATGGTGTAGATTCCTTCAAGATCGTCCCGGGTCTGTCCTGCTGTCTGTCCGAATTCCATAGGCCAGTAGGTTGAGGAAACCACTGGCATTTCGGAAATGGTGAAATATTTCTGCATTTCATCAATTGCAGTCAGGGTTCCGGCACGTCTGGCTACCGCTATCGCTGCCGCCGGCTTATGTGCGAAATTATTACCCGCGTAAAAGAGCCTGTCCATAATGCAGCGCAGGGTTCCGCTGGAGTTGGCATAATAGGTCGGCGATCCGACAATCAGACCGTCCGCCTTTTCCATTTCGTCGAGTACTTCATTGACTATATCTTCATTAAAGATACAGCGGTGGGTTTCATTGCATTTGCCGCAGGCAATGCAGCCGTGAACCGCCTTCATTCCCACCCAGTAAAGCTCTGTCTGAATCCCGTTGTCCTGCAGTTCCTCAATGACATCATCCAGTGCTGCCCGGGTATTGCCGTTTTCATGCGGACTGCCGTTTATCAAAAGTACTTTCATCTGTTGCTCCTCTCGCGTATGTTTCGAAATACTCCACCGTATTTGATGCTGTTTTTATTTAGCTCTTACCTTTATGGTAGTTTCATACCCGAAAATTTAATGAAAGTCTTTTAACCGACAATTTTATAATAAGCGCGGCTGGTGAGCCTGTAAAAAATCAGATAAACCAGCGCAAATACAATAACTGTAATGACTGTACAGGTCATAAACAGACCGCCGTTCTGCAGGTTAAGCAGCTGCAGCAGGCCCCGGATCATCCGGGTTGAAAAAGCCAGATGAATGACAGCGGCCACTATAGGCAGGAAAAAGACCATCAGGATCTGTGAATTGATTGTCTTTTTAATCTCTCTGGTACTCATACCTACCTTGCGCATAATTTCGTAGCGTTCTCTGTCATCATAGCCTTCTGTCACCTGTTTGTAATAAATAATCAGCAGTGTGGCTGCCAGGAACATGGTTCCCAGGTAAATGCCGATAAAGAAGAAACTCCCGTACAGCTGATAAAAGTTTTCTGTTCCTTCCAGCCTGCTTTTTACACCTCCGTTAATACCCTGTTCATCCATCTGTGTGCGCAATTCATCAGTAAAGGTCTGCTGCTGTGTATCCGACCCATCGGTATTGAATTCATAAATATAAGGCAGTTCCGTGCTCTGCAGCTCGTAGTTTGTATTGTAGGCATTCAGAATCACCTGCGAGTCACTGATTACTGCATAATAGGTATCATAGTAATTCCCGATTGCTGAATTGACTATTGGGAGATCGTCTGCACTGCCGACCACCTGATAGTCGATTCCGTCATAATCGAAACTTGTCTGCTCTCCGGGATTGCGCAGACAGGTAAGCAGCATCTGATCATTGTCCAGGCTTATGTTTTTCCCGGTTATGGCATTGTAATCCGCCAGCGGTACCATAATCATACAGATCGAGGTAGTCGTGACCGATTTATTCTGATCTGTCGTAATTCTGCCATCGCTTTCGGTACAGTAAATTGTGGCTGAACGATAGGAACAGGCATCACTGACAGTCAGACCATTTTGTGCAGCATCGGCGTCGGCCAGATTCCGCAGAGCCTGTGCCTGACTGTCATCTGTGAAGTTGGCCTGCACCGTAAAGTTCTTCTGAAACACATTGCTCAGTATATCCCGCTGATCCATATACATGGCAGTTGTCGTAGACAGCGTAACCAGTACCATGGTACTCAGAATACAGATGGCAGCCAGTCCGGCGGCATTCTGTTTCATGCGGTAGAGCATAGATGAAACCGAAATAAAATGATCGGTCCGGTAATAAAAATTCTTGTTTTTCCTGAGTGCCTTGAGCAGGGCAATACTTCCTGCGGAAAATAAACAACAGGTTCCGATAATTACCAGTATTACCGCAGTAAAGAACCATTTCATCGCAGCCATCGGATTTTCGACTGAAAGTGCAATGCTGTAACCGGCTGCCAGGCAGACGATTCCGGCAAGCGCGGTGATCCATCTGGTTTTCGGCTCACGTTCCCCTTCGTTTTTCGAACGCATAAGCTCAACAGGGTTGGCTGTCCGGATCTGAATGATGTTATAAATCAGAATCATCAGAAAAATACAGGCAAACAGAATGGCTGTCCACCCTGCAGCTTCCAGAGATATTTCACTGGAAATCGGGTCCGGTGCATGAATCAGCAGTCCCAGAAGAAGCAGCATCAGCTTGTTGAGCAGAAAAGCTGCCAGTAATCCTGCCAGAAGGGTCCCCAGGAAAATAAACAGAGTTTCCCAGAACATCACCAGCGCCAGATGTTTTTTCTCCATACCCAGAATGTTAAATAAGCCTATTTCCGTTTTTCGCCGTTTCATAATAAAACTGTTGGTGTAGAACAGAATCAGAACTGCGAAAACAGCTACAATCCAGACACCGAAATCGAGGATAACAGCAAATTCGCTGCCACCGTGCATGGAAAGAATCCCGCTGTTCACCGACAATGCCTTTATCGTAAAGAACATGGCAACCGTGAATACACAGGCAATCAGATACGGGATATAAATCCGGCTGTTCTTGCGGATATTTGAAAGTGCCAGTCTGATATACAGGTTCATTTCTGACCTGCCTGTGTCTGTAACGCAGTTTCCGCATCACATGCGCTCAGAACTGTAAGCGTCTCGGAAATTTTTCTGTACATTTGATCGTTGTCCATACCGGCCCGGTAAATCTGATGAAACACCTGTCCGTCTTTAATAAAGAGCACCCGCCCGGCACGACTGGCTGCCTTGACGGAATGCGTAACCATAACGATGGTCTGCCCTGCACGGTTAATCATATTGAAAATATCAAGCAGTTCGTCAGAAGATTTCGAATCCAGGGCTCCCGTCGGTTCGTCCGCCAGTACAATCTGCGGCATTGTGATGAGCGCCCGCGCCACCGCGGCCCGCTGTTTCTGACCGCCTGATACTTCATAAGGGAATTTTTCCAGCTGTTCATAAATCCCCAGCTTTTTCGAAAGCGGAACCAGCCGCTTCTCCATTTCGGGATACTTCATGCCAAATAATACCAGCGGCAGCAGAATGTTGTCTTTAAGCGAAAAGGTGTCGAGAAGATTGAAATCCTGAAACACAAAGCCCAGATTCTTCCGTCTGAAAGCTGCAATCTCCGATTCTTTGAGCTCGGAGAAATCCAGCCCGTTCAAACGGACACTTCCGGATGTAGGCTGGTCCAGTGCCGCCAGAATATTGAGCAGTGTGGTCTTGCCTGAACCGGATTCGCCCATCACCGCAATGTATTCTCCCTTTTCTGCAACAAAATTGATATTCTTCAGGGCTTCGACCTGATTTCCGCCAAACCTGGTGGAATATATTTTCTGTAAGCTGTTCACTTCAAGTACTGACATCTTGTCCTCCGTCTCTATCTATACCGGATACCCGCCGGCTCCGGATCATTCTGCAGATCTGCATCTCTTTCTGTCTTTCAGTATACGGGACGACGGACCGGGCTGCCTTAGCGAAAGCTTACAGAAATAAAAAGAACCTTACATTTCTGTAAGGTTGTGACCGGCTCCTGTCTAGTCACGGACATCAGGCTTGTCCGGAAAGCTGATGACAGCGTCTGTTCCCTGTCCGGGAACAGATTCCAGGTGCAGTTTTAATGACAGATTAGCGGTGATTCTGCGACAGAGATAAAGCCCCAGTCCGCTGGCTTTTTTATCCATGCGGCCGTTCCAGCCGGTATAACCCCGATCGAACACCCGGGGCAGATCCTCAGGCAGAATGCCAATCCCTGTATCGCGGATGATCAGACTGTCTCCATCTGTAAAAATGCTGATCTTTCCCTGTTTCGTATATTTCAGAGCATTGGACAGCAGCTGTTCAACGACAAACGAGAGCCACTTTCTGTCCGACATTACTACGCAGTCAAGAGTGCCCAGCTCCACGGCGATTTTTTTCCGGATAAACAAAGGTGCATACTTACGGACTGCTGCCCGTACGATATCGTTCAGATTCACTGGTTCAAACCGGTAATCTGTAGCAGGGCTTCCCAGACGCAGATACTGGAGCACCATTTCCGTATAATCTTCAATCCGGAACAGCTCCAGCTTCATCTGTATGCGGTCAGGCTCGGGATCCTCCATAAGCAGACGCAGGGCCGCAATAGGCGTTTTAATCTGATGCACCCACAGGGTGTAATAATCCGTGTCCTCCTGATACTTATCTCCGATCTGATGTTCCAGCTGCTGTTTTCTCCGGCTTTGTGCCTGCACCAGTCCGTTATAATCCGTTTCGATCAGATTTGCCGGTTCCGGCAGCCTCTCAGGAAGCAGATCCGGGCTGTTGGCAGCTGATACAAGCGCCCGGTGTCTGAGCCTGTAACAATAAAATTTCCAGAGCAGGTCAATCAGGCCTGTAAAAAAGCAGAGCAGTGCTGAATAAAGAATCCATTCCATATCCGTCCCGGCCAGGGCCGGTACAGTCAGAAAAATCAGAAGCATAAACAGGAAAAACAGTACCGTACCGAGCCGGTCTTTCAGAAATGTCATAAAGAGCTTCATGGGATCAGGTAGCCGGAGCCTTTCCGGGTTACAATAAAGCCGGTCAGTCCGGCAGTCTCCAGCTTTTTCCGGAGTCTGGCCACATTGACCGTGAGCGTGTTTTCATCTACAAAACTGTCTGTCTCCCACAGTTTCATCATAAGCGTATCGCGGGAAACAATACAGCCTCTGTTTTCCATCAGTACTTCGAGAATTTTATAATCATTCCGGGTCAGGCTTATCTGTTCATCCAGATAGCTGAAACTCATGTCACTCTTGTTGAGTACCGCTCCCTTGTGCTCGATTAGCGAAGTATGGTCAACATAATCATAACTCCGGCGCAGAACTGCCTGAATCTTGGCCAGCAGCACATCCATATCAAAAGGCTTGGCGACAAAATCGTCCGCGCCCATATTCACGGCCATCACAATATTCATGTTATCTGAAGCAGAAGACAGAAACAGAATCGGCACCCTCGATAGTTTGCGTATTTCACCGGTCCAGTAGAAACCATTATAATTGGGCAGAGCAATGTCCATGAGCACCAGCTGCGGTTCATAATTCGCAAATTCCGCAATAATATTGTCAAACCGGTCCGGTATACGGGCTTCATATCCCCAGTTTTCCAGTTTGCTCTTAATCGCGGAGGCAATCACCGGATCATCCTCGACAATCAGGATTTTCATGATTTCTGCACTGTAAACAGATCTCTGATCCGGGGATCATGGAAGCTTTCGATCATCAGATCCGGTTCCTCCCGTTCCTGCAGAGGGCCGGCGCCGGTGGGATCGTAGCCGACAATACAGCCGGTATCCGCAGCAGCTGCTCCGCGCACCCCGTTCACGGCATCCTCGAAAACGACACAGTCCTTCGGATCGCAGCCGAGAACCTGCGCTGCTTTCGCATAATAATCCGGGGCCGGTTTGCTCCTGAGCGTCCCGTCATCGTAAACAATCCGTTCGCGGTCAAACCAGTTACCCAGATCCAGACATTTAAAATAAAAGTCAATATTGGTGAGCGGTGCCGATGTCGCCAGCGTAAACGGAATCCCGTTTTCGACCAGCCAGTCCAGATATTCAGGCACTCCTTTTTCGAGCCGGAAGGCGTCCCCTTTTTCCAGCATCATATTCTGATAGCATTTTTCTTTCTGGCTGCTGATCTGTTCAATTTCGTCATCGCTGACATCTCCCCAGAAATACGGGATAATCTGATCATTGGTTTTCCCCTGCATATGCTGGACCAGCTCCTGTCTGGACGGCGTTCTGCCTGTTCCTTCTTTTATGCTTCTGATCCAGGCACGCTCATGCTCAAGTGTATCCATGAGCAGCGTTCCGTTAAAATCCATGATAGCAGCTTTCATATTGGGTTCTCCTCGAAATGGCGTTTGACGATCTGTCCTGCACGATATAACGGATAATCCAACCGTTTCACCGTCTGTTCAACAGCACAGATTCTGTCATTTATTATAACTCAGACCGCCCTTCTGCCCTATCTGTTTCTGTAGTCCTTCCCTTTCTCCCTGTTCCATAAGCACGCGGCGTTCTCTCAGTACAAAAACAACTGCCAGGATCAGAGAAAGCACGTCACTGACCGGCTGCGCCAGAAAAATCCCGTTTATTCCGACAAGTGTCGGGAACCAGTACAGAAACGGAATCAGGAACAGCACCTGACGCATCAATGTAATGAGAATTGAGGGAACCGGCTTGGTTACTGCCTGGAAGAATGAAATGGTAAGCATCACAAAACCAACAGCAGGGGTGGCACAGAAATTAGTACGCAGACCCGTGACGCCAATGGCATACATTTCTTCGGTAGCTCCGAATGCAGACAGAATCTGCCGCGGAAATACCATCACCAGTATCCAGATTACGCAGGTGACACCTACTGACAGAATCGAAGCCTTACCCAGTGTTGCCATCACTCGTTTGTAATTGCCAGCTCCGTAATTGTTGCTGATAATGGGCTGAATTCCCTGGCTGATCCCGCTTGCCGGCATAATCACAAAGGTCATAATACTGGAAACAACGGCATAAACGCTGATTGCAACATCGCCGCCGTATTTGCCGAGCTGACTGTTATAAACGAGGCTGATGAAGCCCATGGCCATCTGAGCGACCCAGAACGCGAAGCCGCAGGAAATAATCATTTTACAGAGCCGCTTATCCGGCTTGAAAATCTCCCGTTTAATCTGAACCTGTGTATGTCCGCCAAAAACCATCCATGCTCCGAATACTGCGGATACAATCTGGCCGATTACAGTTCCCCATGCTGCTCCGGTTACGCCCCAGCCCAGCACTACAATAAAAACTGTATCCAGAATAATGTTGGTGATCGCGCCTACTCCTGTAACCCACATGCCCATAACCGGCTTGCCGGAGACACGCACAAAATCACAGAATACCAGTGACAGCCCCTGGAACAGGCATCCAAGCGATACAATCCGGTAATAAGCGGCTGCGTAGGAATAGGCGGTTTCGGTCACACCAAATACCTGCAGAACCGGATCCATAAACAGCAGCAGAAATACAGACAATAATATTTCGAACACAACAGCCATTGTAAAGGCATTACCAAAACAGCGGTTCATGGAATCACGGTCACCGCGTCCCGCATAAAGACTGAAATAAGTAGATCCGCCGGCACTGCAGGTCAGTCCGAAGGCAATCATCATAAATGAAAGCGGAAAACAAATTGAAAGACCTGCCAGTGCGGATACACCTGCAAAATTTCCGATAAACATCCGGTCCACGATATTATAAATTGCGGTTATTAACAGCGAGACAGCTGCAGGGATTGAAAATTTAAGAATCATCGGGAACAGTTTCCCATGCTGATAATCGACTTTTTGTTCCATTATTTACTCCTTTAAAACCTTTCTTTTATTTAGTTTCCTAACTATTGGTTCAGGCTGGCTGATCGAACCGGTAAAACGAACGGTCAATCGTCCATATTCTTCATCATTTTTTCCATGACACTGCAGAAAACCGAAAGCTCTTCATCTGAGATACCAGCGGTCAGTTCTTTTTCAAGTCCGCTCAGATTTTCAAACACACGGCTTTTGTAGCCAAGGCCCTTTTCAGTGACCTCAATCTTTTTCAGGCGTCTGTCATAATCCGCCGGAATCCGGACAATAAACCCCTTCTCTTCCATCTGGTGCAGCAGCTCAGAGGCACTCGATGGACGAAGACTGTATTCTTCTTCTATGTCCTTCTGAAACACTTCTCCGTTCTGAGCCAGTAAAAAGTGAAGAACTCTTCCCTGAGCCGGACTCAAATCGCTGTCCAGTGTAAATGTATGAAGTTTTCTGCGGATTTTATTAGAAAGCTTGCTCACATAACGAGTTGCATTTCTGGCTAACGGCTGCATAACTTCCCCCTGCTGTTGTTCCTGATGACTGGTGTTCCTGATCCCGTTGTTTCTGAACAGCGTTATTACTTCGTTTCCTAAGTATTATCTTCTCTTTATCCCCGCAAGTCAAGAAGCAGAAAACCTGTAACCGGATGCAATTCTCAGATAAATCAAAAAACAGAAAAAACCGGTGATCCTGTCGACCAGTCCGGTATTTTCTGTTTTTGCTGGTATTTCTGTTTTACAGATTATTGTTGCATGCTTACGCAGAATGCCTTTACTGAATGACGATCTTGTCGCCAATATTGATTTCCGGTACTTCATCACCCTTGACAATAATCGCGCCGGGGAGCATTTCCTCATCTGCCGCGTTAAAGAGAACTGTCAGATGTCCCAGGGCATTGAGATTGCGTTCGGCCATATTACCTACATTGGTGATTGTATAGGCATTGTCACCGAAGCTGATGGTCTGTCCGGCAGCCAGTGTTTCCGTGGTTTTGTTCACATCGACTCCGTAACAGAAATCCTTCAATGTATCGGGTGCTTCATTCCCGAACAGGATGAGCATCTTCCCGCCGAATGCACCGACCATAGGGCCGATCGTGTTTACCTTGGTTGAATAGATCATAAGTATCCTTTCTGTGCTGCAGCTTAATACATCCCGAAGCTGCAGAGATAACCTGCAATGACCCGCGGTACGCCAATCAGAAATCTTGAATACAATACGGAAGGCACACCGACTTCCACCGTTTCCGGTTCTGCTTCTGCCAGTCCCAGACTGACAGGAATAAAGTCACATGCATTCTGTGTATTGATGGCAAACAAAGCAGGCAGTGCGAGATTGGGGTCAATGTTCCCCTTTCCGATTTCCACCCCGATCATGGTTCCGACAATCTGAGCAATAACGGCACCGGGACCAAGCAGTGCCGACAGGACTGGAATCGAGCAGATAAAGCCAAGCGCGATCAGTCCCAGGATATTGTTGCTCAGCGGCAGCAGCAGATTGGCAAACCAGTCGCCGAAGCCCGAGCCCTGTACGATTCCGATTAACATGGCGACAAATGCCATAAAGGGCAGAATTGTTGTGATCATGGACTGGATCGCATCGCGTCCGGCCTGATACAGGGTGTTGACTACTTTACCAGCGCCCATCCCGACTTTCTGGATCAGTGTCCGCTTTTTCTGGGGCTTATTTTCCGATTTGTACGTCACAGGCTGCTGATTGTCCTGTTCCGTTTTCCTGTTGTCCGCTTTGACCGCAGCCGCTTCTGAAGCGTCTGTTTCCTCTGCCGCCGTGATCTGATTCGGACCAACTGCCGATACATAAATGTCTTCGGTGATAAACGAAGCCAGAGGCCCGCTCTTCCCGACAGGCATGATATTAATAGTCGGAATTCCTTTCTGGGGATAGATCCCGCAGCGGAGAGTTCCGCCGCAGTCTACAATTACCAGGAAGAGCTCGTCGTCGGGAACTGTGGTTTTAAAACCGTTGACAGCATCACAGCCTGTCAGATTCACAATTTTTTCCACAATGTCCGGTTCTGCTCCCCCACCAGTAATATACATCAGAACGTGACGTTTTTCATCTGGTTTTACAACGAACGGGCCGCCAAATCCCCCGTTTCCTTTTTCTAATCTGATTGCTCTGTAATCTGCCATTTTAGTTTACTCCTACCAGTCCTGAATCCAGATCGTCCTTATCCTCTTCATCCTTGCCCTGAAGCGTACGTGCCAGGTGAACGCCCTGCTGTTTTTCCACAATTGTCGTTGTAAAATCTGTAATCCATGCAGAAAAGAAATTCATCACAATACCGACCAGCATATAACGGACGGCGAGCGGTGTCGTATCCAGTCCCAGTGCTGCCACACCATTGGCAATCCCGAGCCAGACAAAAATTTCTCCGACATTGATATGCGGAAACAGACCGTTGCTGGTATGGCCGGCAAAACCGGCAGCCGCATAATAACTGGGTTTCTGAAATTCAGGGAGAAATTTTCCCATTGAGAAGACCATCGGATTCCCGAGCATAAATGCGGATACAAAGGGAAGCACCCCGTAGGCGAGTACAACGTTCTTTGAACAGGCATTGGCAAATTTATCGACCTTTTCCGGTCCGATGAATGCGACCAGGGCATTCATAAAGACCAGAAGCAGGCAGACCTTGGGAATAATGGTGCTCACCCAGTTGACAAAAGTGTCTGCCCCCACATCAAACAGGTTCATAAAGCCCTGTGCAAACGAAATGATCATATCCATAGTGTTCTCCTTGTGATGAAATGTTATAAAATCCGTACAATCCCTGACTGTCCGCCAGACAGCCTGTTCCCTGTTTCTTTTATTCTGCCCGGGACGGCAGGTTTTTCCCGAGTTTTCTGAATCCTGCTGTTACTGTGCTGCCGAGTCTTGCAAGCGGACTGGGCGGAACGGGAATTTCCTCGCCGTTCATTACGTGCCGGTAAGTATAGGCACTGTCTGTGACGGCTCTGGTCATGGACGTCGACAGGTGTTCCATCCTGCAGTCTTCTTCAGTAAGCGTCCCGACATTTCTCCCCTTGAAATGATCGAACTTCTTAAAACGCGCAAACACAGTCACACCCTGCATTGCAGAAGCATCTGTAATGTTCCCGTCCTGATCGATCGAAAAAATCACCACAGCCCCGGCCCGCAGTTTACCGGCAAATCGTCCGATTGCCGCCCGGTTGCCGCCGCTGCGAAGCATCCGGTAATGCCGGGTAAAGCTCTGCATCTGACGAAAAGTCAGTGCGTACTGAAGCAGGAAGGCGCCTGCGAGCATACAAATAAGAACGAGCATGGTTTTCTCCTTTGATCGTTAATGAATCTCTGACCTGAATATGAAACGTTTTCCTGAAAGCTGAACCGGATAAAGAACCGGTAAGATCTGCCGGATTTCCAAAGGAACCGCTTTAGCGTATTCCTGCGAATCCGTCGATAAAGATAGAACCTGGTAAAAGATACAGAGGATCCGGCGTACCTGTTCAGATACGCAGACACGCCTGACCGCTGACTGTAAAATCAGAAATATTTTTGAAAAAACTACCTGACCGTTTCCGTTTCAAATGCCTTCCACGGAATATTGACCGGAGCGCCGTTATTGATAATATCGTCGATATGCATGAGCAGCGGGAAGTCCTTCGTATCCGCTTTTCCGGCAGCTGCCAGCTTTTTGACAGCACTGGCCGTGCGGGTGGCAATGACAATGGATTCCAGCGTAACACCAGCCAGTTCCTGCATGGCTTCGTCAAAGCTGAGTCCGCGCCCCAGCAGTGTGCCGATTCTGCGTGTCCGTCCGCCGAAAACTGTTACATACAGATCACCGGCTCCGTAAATCAGGTTTTCCGGTCCGCCGCCGGCCAGTGCCAGCAGTTCTGTCATTTCTTTAATGGACTGCTGGAACAGTGCTGCCTGCGAGTTATAGTGAATAGCGCCTTCACCTTCGCGTTTTTCTGCCAGGCCGACGGCCAGCGTAACAGCCAGGGCATACGCGTTTTTCAGAGCTACCGCACATTCGACACCGGTAACATCTGTCGACAGGTTAATGTGGTAATAAGGGGATTCAAAAAGTCCTTTCAGATAACGCAGTGTTTCAATATTGTCTCCGCAGAATGCCACAGCCGAATCATCATGGTCCGCCAGCTCATAGCTGGTGCAGGGACCGCCAATAGCATTGATGGACAGGTCCTTTTTATCTTCAGGCAGTTTGCTTTTCCAGTAATCCACGTAGGTAATCATGCTGCCGTCATCCTGATCGATCATTCCCTTGGTTACTGAAATAAGTGGTACCTTCACATCGAGAACAGGCAGGATGTTGTCTGCAAACCAGTCGACACCAAAACTGGAAACACCGCACAGAACCGCATCCGCACCGTCGAGCGCTTCTTTTACATCTTCAATCTGATAATATTTGACACCGTGCGGCAGGGTCCGTTTCAGATTGATATGATAATCATTCTTCTTCAGTCCGTCTATGACTTCGCGGTCGAGGGGGGTGCCGACCAGACGAACTTCGTTTCCGTTTTCAAATGCCGGGAACGATAATGCAGAGGCCATCTGGCCTGAACCGATAAATGTAAGTACGCTCATGGGATCTCCTTGTTATTCAGTGTTTTCTGAACTGCCTGCAGACAATCTGCCGTAAAACGGAACAGCTCCGTTTTCTGTTTTGCTGTTTCCGTATCTCTTTCATGACTACAGTTTAAAACCAGAACCGCGAAACTTCAATCATTATTTTACGATTAATTTCATGCTATGGGAATAATTTCATTTCGCTGAAAACGCGCATCCACGCGGTCAATACAGTATTTTCAAATAAAAAAATCATAACAGCCGGAAATTTCTGATTTATTTTCAGATACGAAAGGGCTTGTCCGGGGGTATCCGGCAGCATAAAATAAGATTAATTTCATTCACGGAAATTCGTTTAAATACCGGATTTCTACAATCTGGAGATACAACACGGGGCAGTAAATGGAAACATCAAAAATGAATCAGATACTCCGGGTTGCCCGGATGTATTATGAAATGCATCTCGGACAGCTGGAAATCGGAAAACGGGAAAACATAAGCAAATCCACGGTAAGCCGTCTCCTGAAAAATGCCGAAGAACTGGGATTCGTCAAAATCACAGTTGAAAAGCCATTGTGTTTCGTAGCAGATCTTGAAGAGGCGCTGGTCGAAACCTTCGGGCTCAGGCGCGCCGTTGTAATCCCGGATATGGTCGGTGATCCGGAGCTCCTGCTTGGCGATGTCTGCCGGACGGCAGCGGAAGAACTGCCCGGATATATCAAAGACAATATGACAATCGCGGCTGCCTGGGGCCGGACTATGAATGAACTGGTCAGAAACCTTGCGCCCATGCCGCGCAGCCATGTAAAAGTCGTTCAGATTAACGGCGGGACATCCAGGCTTTTATATGATACCGGCGTAAACCACATGATCCGAAAAATCACCGAGGCTGTGGACGGAACCGGTTATCTGCTTCCGGCCCCGGCTGTCGTAGACAATGTCTATATTGCCGAGGCCATCAAAAGCGACAGTCAGATCCGGAGTGCCATCAATCTGGCAGAAAAAGCAGACATCGGATTGTGGTCGGTGGGTAAAGTCACCCGGGACAGCATTCTTTATGAGCTGATGGGTTTCCCCGACAATGAATTTTCGCGGATAAAGAAACAGGCTGCCGGAGATGTCTGTTCCCATTATCTGAATGCTGATGGAGCAGTTGCGGATGAGTCCTTTGACTGCCGGGTGGTTGCCGTTGCTGCAGACGCCATCCTGAAAATCGGAACCAAAATTTTGATTGTCTCCGGAAACGATAAAGCTGTAGCACTCGAATCTGCGCTGAAAGGCGGTTTTGCCGACGTTCTGTATGTGGATGAACCTCTGGCCCGGAAAGTGTTGAAAAAGCCGGAAAACTGACAGCAGACCTGAATAAGGAAAACAGGAAGGAAACGACAAAGTGAAAAAAGCAGTCATTATGGATATAGACGGAACACTGACCAACAGCAGAAAAAAAATCACGCCGGAAACCCGGAAGGCACTGCTGCAGGCGCAGAATGACGGTGCGCTGCTGGTACTGGCTTCGGGACGCCCGGTATCCGGTATTATGGATTATGCAGTGGAGCTGGAAATGGACAGACATCACGGTCTGATCGTTGCCTTTAACGGCTCGAAAGTGATTGACTGCCAGACCGGAGAAGTCCTCTTTAACGAAACACTGACGGTAGAAGAGGGCCGTGCGGTACTGGAGCATATGAAAAAATTTGATGTTCACCCGATGATTGACCGCGGTGATTATCTGTACGTCAACGATGCATGGCCTGCTCAGCGCCGCTGGGATCATCCGGAAATGAATATCGTCGAATTTGAAGTCCATGCCGGCCATTTCAAGGTGTGTGAAATTGAAGACCTCGCGGCTTTTGCAGATTTTCCGCTGAATAAGATCCTGAATGCCGGGGAACCGGAATACCTGCAGGCTCATTATCAGGAAATGGAAGCACCGTTCAGAGGCAAACTGAACGCCATGTTCACAGCTCCGGTGTTCTTTGAGTTTACCAGCCTCGGTGTGGACAAGGCAAAGGCGCTGGATGCAGTACTCAGGCCAATGGGCTTTGAACCGGAAGACATGATCGCCTTCGGTGACAGTGACAATGACCGGTCCATGGTCGAATACGCGGGCACGGGAGTGGCCATGGACAATGCCGTCCCCGATTTGAAAGAAGCCGCCGATGTCATCACCGGCAGCAATGACGAAGATGGTATCGTTCCGGCGCTCAATGCGTTTCTGAGCCGCTGAGTCCTCAGCACAAATATAAAGCCGGCGTACGGGCTTGCTGCCTGTACGCCGGCTTTTTCTGTTTCATGATAAAACGGACTGACTCTGTACTGACTGATTGAACGGATTGGACTGATTGTGTCCGGAATACAGAATCCCGTTACGGTTATCGCTTCAGACCCTGTTTTTCAGGAATCTGTCTGCCATCTGCGGCCACAGGGCATTGGAGGGTTTAATATCCCCTTCATCCCTGGCCGTGGTGACATCACACAGGCTGGCCCCGTGGGCGCCGGTTTCAAACAGGTGAAACTCACAGCGGACTTTGTTCTTGATCAGCGCTTCCACAAAACGGGTGGATTCGAGCGCCGACGTAGTCATATCCTCAAAGGTATGCCAGATAAAGACAGGCGGAGTTTCCGGGGTAATGTGGTTGACCAGACGCACTTCGCGGTACATCGATTCGTCGGGATAGTCACATCCGAACAGACCGTGAACCAGGTATCTGGCCTGGAATTCCATTTCCTCCGGTACTTTGGTGGTAACACGGATCAGTTCTGCTTCCAGCATCGGATAACAGAGAACCGCTGCATCCGGACGGGCTTTCCGGGGATCCGTGATTCCCGCGCGCCTGAGCAGCTCCGGATCATCCCATTTCACTGCCGCAGCGGCTGCAATGTGACCGCCCGCAGAAAAACCGGCGACATAAATCTGGTCCGGATCAATATACCATTCTTCCGCATGGTCGCGCAGCATGGCAATGATCTTGAACAGGTCGATGACCTGCTCCGGATAATGGGCGTCTTCTACCAGTTCCACGGTTTCGTTTTCGGACAGGTACTTCTTTTTCCAGTATGAAGCGTACTGGAAAACAAAGGTGTGGTAACCCATCCCTGCAAAACGGGCTGCAACCGGATCACCTTCCCGGTGTGACTTGTAAAGATAGCATCCGCCGGGCAGGATAATCATCGCCGGACGGACACGTGTAACATTGGTCGCAAATTCAGGCTCGAACAGGCTGGCTTCCACATAGGAGCTGCCGTCTTCCCTGATATCAATATGCTTGTGAATCATTTAATTGTATCCTGGCCGCCCATGAAGTGACGGAGTTTTTCCGGAACAGTTACGCTGCCGTCTGCATTCTGGTAGTTTTCCAGGACTGCAGCAAAGGTTCTGCCCACTGCAAGGCCGGAGCCGTTAAGCGTATGGACATACTGTGTTTTCTTTGTTTCCGGATTTCTGGTGCGGATATTGGCACGGCGTGCCTGATAGTCTTCGCAGTTGGAGCATGAGGAAATTTCCACATAACGGTCATAGGAAGGCATCCAGACTTCAATATCATAAGTCTTGGCGGCAGAGAAGCCCAAGTCGCCGGTACAAAGCTCTACAACACGGTACGGAATTTCCAGAGCCTGGAGAATCGCTTCTGCATCGGCAGTCAGGGATTCCAGTTCATCATAGGATTTTTCCGGATCCGAGAATTTGACCATTTCCACTTTGTCAAACTGATGGTTGCGGATGAGTCCTCTGGTATCGCGTCCTGCAGAACCTGCTTCTTCTCTGAAGCATGGTGTGTAAGCGGTGTATTTGACCGGCAGGTTGTCGAAATCGATGATTTCGTCTCTGTGCATATTGGTGAGCGGAACTTCAGCAGTCGGGACCATGAAGTAATCTTCCTTTTCCAGATGGAAGGCGTCTTCTTCAAATTTCGGCAGCTGCCCGGTTCCTGTCATGCTGGTACGGTTAACCATGAACGGAGTCGACATTTCTGTGTAGCCGTGCTGGGTGGTATGCATATGCAGCATGAAATTAATCAGAGCCCGTTCCAGTCTGGCGCCCTGTCCCTTAAAGCTTGAAAAACGTGCGCCTGTAAGCTTGGCAGCCCGTTCAAAATCAAGAATATCCAGATCCGTTCCCAGATCCCAGTGAGCCTTGATGTCAAAATCGAACTGACGCGGTTCGCCCCAGCGTCTGACCTCGCGGTTGTCTTCGTCGGAAAGTCCTACAGGAAGTCCCTTTTTCGGAAGATTGGGGATATACAGCAGTGCTTTTTTCAGGGCTTCGTCTGTGCTCTTCAGCTCGTCGTCCTTTTCCTTGATCGCTGCGGAGAGTTCCTTCATTTCCGCAAATACCGGTGCACAGTCTTTGCCTTCCTTTTTCAGCTTCGGGATTTCCTTGGAAACAGCATTCTGTTTCGCTTTCATTTCTTCGACTTCACCGATGATCCGGCGGCGTTTTTCGTCCAGTTCCAGTACACCTTTGAGGTCATAGGTACCGCTGTTGCGGCTGTTGAGTCTTTCTTCTATTTCTTCTGGATTCTCGCGAATCGCTTTGATATCAAGCACGTTCTTTCTCCTTTGATTGACTGATTATAATTTTACAGATGCAATTATTTTCGTTAGTAAGCCTGTATTTTATTTTAACACAGAAACAGTCCTCTCAAAAAGAGAGAGGGCATTTGCAGTAAGCTGCTCTTCTGAAAAACCGCATTCTTCCAGCAGTCTGTACTCCTGAACGGTGCTTGCGGCATGCGGAACCAGTGCCGAACCGGAATCTGCCCCGGGCACCACCTGAACGCCTGCCGTAAATGCTTCCCGTACCGCCTGCTGCTGTTCCCGGAGATACTGCCATGCCGGTGGATGGCCGGATTCTGCCAGTGCACGGATCGGAATCATGGTCGGCACCCAGTATATCCCGCTCTCCGCCATGGCGGACAGACATTCACGGTTCATCCCATAGCCGTGTTCCACCGAAAGCACTCCGGCTTCCACTGCTGTCAGGATGGCGGCAGGCGTATTGACGTGAGCCATGACAGTCAGTCCGGCTTCACCTGCTTCAGCTGTAATCGCGCGCAGCTCCTCTTTTGAAAATCCCGGGGGCTGGCTGTCGGTACAGCCATATTCCTTCATGCTCATGATTCCTGTCACAAAAATTTTGATAAGATCGGCTCCCGACTTTTTCAGTGACCGGACTGCATCGAGTCCCTGTACCAGATCCGCAACCGGACGTCCCAGCGATTTTCCGTAACAGCCCTGTTTGAAAATCCCGGTTACCGGCGACAGGAAACGAATACCGCGGTCGGCAAAAACATTCCGGTATTCAGCATTCAATCCCTTCGGATCGCCTCCGTCCCGAAGCATGGTGATCCCCCGGTCCGCAAAGGCACTGGCTGTCTGCCTGTAATATAAAAACCACTCCGTACCCGGATTTCCGAGTGCGGAGTGGATATGCATATCTGCCTGATTCAATTTATTCAGCGCAGGCTGCTTCGTAGGCGTCTGCATCGACCAGATCGTCGATTCCGTCTTCATCAGTAATTTTTACACGTACAATCCAGTTTTCGAAAGCATCTTCATTAATCGCTTCCGGTTCATCATCAAGAAATTCGTTGGATTCAATGATTGTAAATCCAAACGGCGCTTCCAGTCCGTTGGCTTTTTTGCCGGATTCGACGACAGAGAATTCGTCCCCGCGTTCGAAGTCATCATCCTCATCCGGAAGTTCTACAAAAAGAAGTTCCCCCAGCTGATTCTGGGCATAGTCGGTAATGCCGATGGTTGCGGTATCTCCGTCGATATCGATCCAGAGATGCTGGTCTGCATCGTATTTGAGATTCTGCGGTGCTGCCATATCAGTCCTCCTGTATTAAAGTTTTGTTCCATTCAGGAACTGCTGCCTAAAATATAATCGGTGTTCCTGAAACATACCTGAAATTATTTGTGAACACTGTCGCCGTGAACGTCATGGAGCGCTTCCATAACCGCTTCTGAAAGTGACGGATGCGGATGAATCACATTGCCAAGCTGTTCTGCGGTCAGTCCCAGTTCCACTGCCAGCGTCAGTTCGCCCAGCAGATCGGACGCATGGGGGCCAATTACCGCCGCGCCGATAATCACATCGTCCGGTCCGGTAATCACTTTGACCTGTCCCTGAATCTTGCCCATCGCCTGGGCCTTGCCCAGTCCCCGGAATTCGAAGGTTCCGATGTGCGTGTCGATCCCGGCATCCTTTGCCTGCGCTTCAGTCATGCCCACTGCAGCAACCTCCGGATCGGTGTAGACGCATCTGGGAACTGCCTTGTAGCTGACGGTATTACCGGCATCCAGAACTGCGTTCTGAACCGCTACAATCCCTTCTCTGGACGCGACATGGGCCAGCTGCGGCGTAGCCACAATGTCGCCGATGGCGTAGACACCCGGCACATTGGTTTCCATGGCAGCATTGACATTGACACGGCCCTTTTCATCTGTTTCGACGCCGGCTTTTTCGTAGCCGAGACGATCCAGATACGAACGTCTGCCAATGCAGACCAGCATGATTTCCGCTTCCACAGATTTTCCGTTTGCCAGATCCGCTTTCACACCGTCGTCAGTCACTGTAACTTCGCTGACTGCCGTTCCGGTAATCACCTTGATCTTGTCTTTTTTGAGCTGACGCAGCAGCAGCTTGGCTGTATCTGCATCTTCGTTGGGCAGGATCTGTTTCATGGCTTCCACGATTGTGACCTTTGTACCCATTTTTGCGAGGAACTGGCCGATTTCACAGCCAATGACACCGCCGCCGACAATAATCATGGTTTTCGGAGCTTCTTCAAGATCCAGGACTTCATCCGAGGTAATGACCTTTTTTCCGTCGTATTTGAACATACCCGGAACCACCGGTACTGAACCGGTTGCGATAATCATCTTGTCGCTTTCCACGTTGACAGGACCTTCATCGGTTTCCACGGTTACCAGAGTCGGTGACTGTATGAAAGCCTGACCCTTGATGAGCTTAACGCCGTTCTGTTCGAACAGGTATTTGATTCCCTTTACCAGTCCGTCTTTAACGGAGTTCTTGCGCGCCAGCACAGCCGGATAGTCGACTGAAATATTGTCCGCATTGAGCCCGAAATCTTTTGCGTGTTCGAGTACATCCAGAGCATCGGCACTGGCCAGGAATGCCTTGGTGGGGATACAGCCTCTGTTCAGGCAGGTTCCGCCTACCTCGTCTTTTTCGATAATTGTAACGTCGGCACCTTTTTTGGCCGCCATAATTGCAGCTTCATAACCGCCGGGACCTGCTCCGATTACTGTAAGTTTCATGCTAAACCTTTCTGAAAGCAGTACTTTCCTGAAAAAAGCCCGCTGTTACACGGGCTTGTTGTTCTCATTTAAACCGGTTGGATCAGAGACCTGCCGCTTCGAGGATTTTCGGCACGTTTTCTTCAGCGCCGATTGCCATAATGTGAACACCGTCGCACAGACCTTCTTCTTTGAGGGCAGCGATGAATTCGCCGGCAATCTTAATGCCTTCATCTGCCGGTTTTCTGCCTTCTTCCTTGGCCTGGTTAAGTCTGTCCATCAGTTCCTGAGGCACATCAATGCCGGGAACAGAGCTGTTCATGAATCTGGCCATGCCCGCGCTCTTGAGCGGAACGATGCCGGCCAGAATGTAAGCGTCCATGTCCTTCGTTTCTTCTTTGAATTTGCGCATTACATCCAGAGAGAAGACTGCCTGAGTCTGGAAGAACTTTGCACCCGCTTTGATCTTTTTTCTCATGCGGATAAGCTGAACTTCGACCGGATCAAATACCGGTGTGACCGAAGCGCCCAGGAAGAAGTCCGGAGCACCCTGCAGGTCATTTCCTGCCAGGTCATGTCCGCCCATCAGGCATTCTGCAACCTGAAGAATGGCAACCGAATCCAGTTCAAAAACCGGCTTGGCTTCCGGATTGTCACCGGTAGTCGTATGGTCACCCGTCAGGGCCAGCAGATTGTGAATCCCGAAGTGTCCGGCAGACAGCATTTCGCCCTGAATGGCGATTCTGTTTCTGTCGCGGCCGGTCATCTGCAGTACCGGTTCCAGACCCAGCTTCTGCAGTTCAATGCACATACCGAGTGAAGAGGCTTTTACAGCCGCAGACTGGAAATCTGTAACATTGACGGCATCAACCCTGCCCTTGAGCAGCTGGGCAACTTCCAGAATATGATCCCAGTCGGTTCCTTTTGGCGGAGCCATTTCCGCTGTAACGGCAAATTTACCGCTTTCGAGTACTTGCTGAAGCTGTGAAACTGGTGTGGTCATGCCTTTGCTCCTTTCGCAGCTTCTTTGGCTGCCGCTTTTTCTGCCTTTGCCTTTTCACGCAGATTGAGTGTTCTCGGATAGGCGACCTCTTTGTAACCGCGGATCGGTTCGATTTCTTCGAGCAGTTCTTCCTTGCCCTGTTCCTTCAGCTTCTTGTAAATTTCGATCCAGGCGCATTTGTTGTCCGGATTGACTTCGCAGTATCCGTTTTTGGAACCGCCGCAGGCACCGTTTAACAGGCTTTTCCCGCACTGGGTAACTGGACAGATTCCGGCAGTACGGCCCAGGACACAATCGCCGCAGGTCTTGCACATTTCCTTGAAGATACCGTTTCTGACGGTCTGGCCGACATACATGGTATTGTTTCCCGGGAATACATCCATATCCTGATCCACCAGCTCGGCAACAGTCTGAACGCCATCGCCGCAGGCCAGTGAAAGAATAGCGTCTGCATCCGCGATTTCGGTTTTCAGTTCTTTGAGTTCCTTCTTGTCCAGCAGGTAGTTGCAGGAAGTAGTCAGGACTCTGGAGCCCAGAACTTCCTTGCCGTTTTCCTGAAGGATTTTAACCATGTCCGCAATTTCCGGATCTCCGCCGGTGTTGCAGGCTGTTGCGCATTCCGAACAGCCGAGAACGACCACTTTTTTCGCGTCTTTCAGAAAATCAAGGACGTCTGCGATCGGTTTTTTTTCAGTTATAATCATGCTTTTCCTCTTATTTCGTTTAACCGGCAGCTGCGGTTCATGTACTGATTTCCGGAAGCTGCCTCCGTTTTTATTCTGCTGCTGTCAGATTCAGGCAGTCTGCTGTTTGCAGGCCTTGATGACATGCTGAGCCAGCAGAGCTGTGGTGATCGGGCCTGTTCCTCCGCCGCATCCCGGTGTTGCCGATGTGATCATGGCAATCTTGTCTTTGCAGTCTTCGTGTGCATCGCCGGTACGGATCTTCTTGCCTTCTTCATTCAGGACAAAATTTCCGTCTGCATCTTTCTTCTGTGCCATGGCAACATCGATGAGGATGCAGTTTTCATTGAGCATTTCCGGTTTAACCAGTCCGTAGATACCGGCAGCTGTGACGACGATATCTGCATTCTTCGTGTAGGAAGCCGTATCCTTTGTGAAGACATGCGCCATCGTAACCGTAGCAAATTCATTGGTGAGCATGATTGCCAGCGGTTTGCCCAGAACGTTGGAATTGTTGATGATGGTTACATCCTTGCCCTTGACCGGAATGTCATAGTATTTAAGCAGTTCCATAACGCCTTCTGCTGTGCAGGGGAAAAAGCCGGTTTCGTCTGCAATCATCAGCTTGCCCAGATTGGTCGGATTGAGTGCATCCGGGTCTTTTTCAGGGGACAGGATATATTTGATTTCTTCTTCGTCAAGCTGTTCCGGAAGGGGCTTGAAGATCAGAACAGAGTGAATATTCTTGTCTCCGTTGAGTTCTTTCAGTTTGGCAACAAAATCTGCCTGGGTGACATCGACCGGAAATTCGACCGATTCGACTTCGATGTTGGAATTGGCCATTCTCTTGATAATGCTCTTTTCGTAAGAAATGGATCCCGGATCTGCGCCTACGCGCATGATGGCAAGCTTGGGCTGCACACCTTCTGCAATCAGTGCATTGGCGTCTTCCAGTACCTTCGCGAGCATCGCTTCGCTGACTTCTTTACCGCTGAGTAATTTTGCTGACATAGTTTCTCCTCTGTATAATTAACCGCTGCCGCCGGATTAACGAACCGCAGCTGTCTGAACAACCGTTTTCTTTTTCCGTATAAATGCTGTTATGCCGGGGATTCCGGCTTATTCCGCCAGTTTCTGTTCTACCTGATGGTAAATCTTTTCTGCCAGTTCCGAACCGCTTTCTACCAGCGGCCGTATTTCACTGTCAATGGCATCTGCCCACTCGCTGCCTTTATAAGACGAAATATTGATGACGATATTGAGCCATCCGCCCTGCAGTGCTGCCTTCAGACAGACCGCGCCCACGCCGACATCAGACAGAGCCAGCATGCTGCCTTTGACAGCCAGCTCTTCCTGCAGAACGATTCCCTTCCAGGCGGCCCTGCAGATTTCAATCGGGACCAGTACTGCCTGACGGGTGCAGGCTTCCATGACTTCCGCTTTATGTGCTTTTTCTTCTTCCGTGCCTGAAGGCAGACTGTACGCCTTTGCCAGCGGCCTGAAATTTTCCGCATCTCTGTCAATCATGCCCAGCAGACTGTCCTGAAGCTCTTTCGTTTCCTTCAGTATACGCTGAATGTCGTCTTCATATTGTGCATATTTCTTTTTACCCGTTGTCAGATTGCCGACCATACCGCCAAGAGCCACTCCGATGGAGCCGACCAGTGCCGCAGCACCCCCACCCCCGGGTACGGATGCTTTGGAGTACAGTTCCTCGCCGAAAGTTTTCAGCGTTTTTTCCGCCATTGTCGCCATATTTTCTCCTGTCAGGGAATTCTCTGCAAACCGGAGATCTGATCCCCGATATCGCAAAAAGTACTATAACTGTATATACAGGTTGTCGCTTAAGATAAAACGTAAAGAGCTGCTCTGCGCAATAGTGCAGAGCAGCTGTAGAATCAGTTGTGGGAATCTGTTTAGAACAGACCCGAAATTACGCCGTTTTCATCGACATCGATGCGTTCGGCTGCAGGACTCTTGGGAAGTCCGGGCATTTTCATGATTTCACCGGTCAGACATACGATAAATCCGGCTCCGGCAGATACCACTGCGTTTCTCACTGTAATCCGGAATCCGGTGGGACGTCCCAGCTTTGTCTGATCGTCCGTCAGTGAATATTGTGTCTTGGCCATGCAGATCGGAATCTTGTCGAATCCGAGTTCAGTCAGACGGGCAATTTCCTGATCCGCTTCCTTGGTATAGTCGACTCCGTCCGCACCATAAACTTTGGTTGCGATGGCTTCGATTTTGTCCTTGATGGGAAGATCCACATCATAGCAGAATTCGAAATTGTTTTCTTCTTCGTCGCAGACACGCATGACTTCTTCTGCCAGTGCCTGGCCGCCTTTGCCGCCTTTTTCCCAGACTTCGGAGAGAGCTACGTTTACGCCCAGCTTCTTGCATTCTTCTTCGACGAGCTTGAGTTCTGCTTCGGTGTCAGTCGGGAATTTATTGATAGCCACCACTGCCGGCAGCTTGTAAACCTTGGTGATGTTTTCGATATGTTTGAGGAGATTCGGAATACCTGCTTTGAGGGCTTCCAGATTTTCTCCGTTCAGATCCTGTTTTGCAACGCCGCCGTTGTACTTGAGAGCACGTACTGTTGCCACAATGACTACTGCATCGGGTTTGAGTCCGGCCATCCGGCATTTGATGTCCAGGAATTTTTCTGCGCCCAGATCGGCACCGAAACCGGCTTCCGTGATGACATAGTCATTTGCAAAATGCATAGCCATTTTGGTTGCGATAACAGAGTTGCAGCCGTGCGCGATGTTGGCAAAAGGTCCGCCGTGTACAAAGGCCGGATTGCCTTCCAGTGTCTGGACCAGATTTGGCTTGAGTGCATCCTTGAGCAGGGCTGCCATGGCGCCGTTGGCCTTGAGCTGGGCTGCTGTTACAGGTTCGTCCTGATAGGTGTAACCGACAATGATCTTGCCCAGTCTTTCCTTCAGGTCTGCAATATTATTGGCCAGGCAGAAAGCCGCCATGATTTCAGAAGCAACCGTAATGTCAAAGCCGTCCTGACGGGTTACACCGTCTGTGGGTTTACCCAGGCCGTCCACGATGTTTCTGAGCTGACGGTCATTCATGTCGACGCAGCGTCTCCATGTGACCTTCTTGGGATTGATTCCCAGTGCATTGCCCTGATGGATATGATTATCGATCATGGCAGCCAGCAGATTGTTGGCCGCGCCGATGGCATGGAAATCGCCGGTAAAATGAAGGTTAATGTCTTCCATCGGCAGAACCTGGGCATAGCCGCCGCCTGCAGCACCGCCCTTAACGCCGAAGACAGGACCCAGTGAAGGTTCCCGGAGCGCAACCAGAACATTTTTGTCTTTGATGGCCAGTGCATCCGCCAGACCGATTGTTGTTGTGGTTTTCCCTTCACCTGCCGGTGTCGGATTGATGGCTGTAACCAGAATCAGTCTCGGTTTCTTGTCTGTTTCCGTGTTGAGCAGATTATAGTCGATCTTGGCCTTGTACTTTCCGTAAAGATCCAGATCGTCCTCTTTAAGTCCCAGTTTCGCGGCAATATCTCTGATGTCTTCAGGCGTTGCTTCCTGAGCAATCTCGATATCTGATTTGTAACCCATACTGTTCTCCTCTTACTTGTTATTTGTGATTAAAAATTGACAAATATTTAACAGTTGTTTGTTGCTTCTATTGTATCGACTTATATAATCC